>CAKPPW010000048.1 GCA_934177995.1 uncultured Bacilli bacterium | reverse complement strand
ACATCAGAATTTCAAAGAATTCAAGATGTTGCTTATAGAGCTCAAGAAAACCTAGAAAAATTAGCAGAACAAGGTTCAGAGATAACTGGTCTTGCAACTGGTTTTTCTGAGTTTGATAAGTTAACAGCAGGTCTTCAGCCAAGTCAGTTTATTATAATTGCTGCTCGTCCAGCAATGGGTAAAACAGCGTTTGCACTTAACTTAGCAACTTATGCTGCAACACATAGCAATAAGTCAGTTGCAATATTTAACTTAGAAATGAGCGCAGAACAACTTGCAAACAGAATATTACAATCATTAGGACAAATAGATGGCGGTAAGATGCGTACAGGACGTTTAGAGCACAATGATTGGAAAAGATTAAATGAAGCAATTAGCCAACTATCAGATACAAATTTATTCTTAGATGATACACCTGGTATAACAATAGGTGAAATAAGAAGTAAATGTAGAAGACTTGCTAATTCTGATAAGGGATTAGGGCTTGTTGTAATAGATTATTTACAGTTAATAACTGGTCCTTCTAAATCAGCTGGAAACAGACAACAAGAAGTATCTGATATATCACGTAACTTAAAAACAATGGCTCTAGAGCTTGGAATTCCGGTAATAGCATTAGCGCAGCTTTCTCGTGCGGTTGAACAAAGAGAAGATAAAAGACCAATAATGAGTGATTTGCGTGAATCAGGTTCAATAGAACAGGATGCCGATATAGTATCATTCTTATATAGAGATGATTATTATAATAAAGAAGCAAGACGTGATGATAATGCAAGTATTAGTGAATTTATAATTGGTAAGAACAGAAGTGGTCCTACTACAACTGTTGAGTTATTATTTAAAAAGGATACTTCAACATTTGTTAATTTCCAAAGAGAAAGTGGTGAATAAATATGATGAAAGTAATAAAAACGGGGTTAGTTTATTTAGCGGCAGTATTAGTTTCAGTACTAATTGTTATGTTTGTTAATTTAGCACATAGATATCAATTAGAACCAAAAGAGGTATATAAAGTATACTTAGACGGTAAGGTAGTTGGTAACGTTAAAGATAAAGAAGAATTAGAAGATTATATAAATGATGAACAAAAAGAACTAAAAGAAAAATATGACGTTGATAAAGTATATATACCAGAAGGCGTTGATATACAAAAATGCACTACCTATCAAAAAAAGTTATTAACAGCAAAACAAGTAAATAATATAATAAAAAAAGAAAAACCATTTACTGTTGAGGGATATAAGATAACTATAAAAGGTGATTCTGGTACTATAGTTAAAAATGAAGAAGAACAAAAAGGTAAAGGGAATATAACTATATATGTTTTAGATAAAAAAATATTTGATAAAGCTCTTAAATCAGTAGTTAAGGCCTTTGTAAGTAAAGAAGATTTAAAGAATTATGAAAATGATACACAGCCTGAAATAAAAGAAACAGGTAGTTTAATAGAGGATATATATATAGATCAAAACATAACTATTAAACACGGATATATTTCAACTGATGAAAATATTTTTACGGATGAAAA
>CAKPPW010000047.1 GCA_934177995.1 uncultured Bacilli bacterium | reverse complement strand
GGTTTCATAGCTCAGTCGGTAGAGCAAAGGACTGAAAATCCTTGTGTCGGTGGTTCGATTCCACCTGGAACCACCATTCGAGAATTTAAATTATAAATATAAAAGATACTCTTGGTATCTTATTTTTTTTGTCAAATTGTGTCATCTTTCAAAGATTATTTACTTATAAGTACTATCTCTTGTTATAATTAAAATGGAAGGTGATGATAATAATGTTTAATGAAAAAGTAGTTTTAGTAACCGGCGGTACTAGAGGGATTGGTTACACTACTGTAGAAGAATTTCTAAAAGAAGGAGCAAGAGTAATACTTTTTGGATCACGTGAAGAAAGTGTTACAAAAGCAATTAATTCTTTAAAAGAAGAAAATAATGAATATAAAGTAGAAGGATATTTTACTGATTTAGCTAATCTAGAAGAAATGGAAAAAGTAGCTAAAGAAATAGCTACTAAATATGGTAAAATTGATATTTTAGTAAATAATGCTGGAGTATCTTCAAGTACACCTATAACAAGCTATACAGAAGAAGAATGTGATAAAATTATTAATCTTAATATAAAAGGCGTATTTGATACTTCTAAAGCAGTTATTCCATATATGACAGGAGATAATCCATCAATTGTAAATGTCAGCTCTATGGTAAGTTTCTATGGTCAACCTAGTGGTTGTCTATATCCAACTAGTAAATTTGCTGTTAACGGTTTAACTAAGAGTTTAGCAAGAGAGTTGGGTAAAAAGAAAATAAGAGTAAATGCTGTAGCACCTGGTATAACTAATACTGATATGGTTAAAAATTTACCAGATGAAATGATTAAACCTTTAATTGCTATGATACCATTAGGGAGAATAGGTGACCCTAAAGATATAGCTAATGCCATACTATTCTTAGCAAGTGATAAAGCAAGCTATGTAACAGGAACTATTCTTCAAGTAGACGGAGCAATGATGTGTTAAAAAGTAAAGACTTTTTCATATTTTCTTGGATTATAATATATAAAGGAAAAGAGTTAGAATGATTATTTAATAATTTATAAAGATTAGTTAGACTAGATACTTTATTAAAGAAATAATTCTTATCTTTTCTTTTTATTATGACTTTATCTTTGCAATCACTTGTAATTAAATAACTAGGATAACTAGTACTCTTTAAATATTGATAAACAGTACCATCACTAGTTTCAAATGAAAAGTTTAAATTACTATACTTTTGTATTTCTACTAGAATTAAATCAATAAATAGATTAGTCTTATCTCCTAAACTAGATATATCTAGAATCAGTTCTTTTTGATAATTCTTAAATATCTCTAATGTCTCTTTAAGAGTATATAGATTCTGATTAATCTTTTTTATCTTTTTAAAGGTTAAATTAGTAAGAGAAATATCTATTTTACTAGGTAATACGATAACAATATTATCACTAGTAAGAGCAAGTTTAAGTCTAAAACCAGTGACAAACTTATTGGTTAAAAGAAGATTATCATTATCTTCTATCATGTCATCAATAATTAATTTCATTAAGCCTCCTTATAATATTTTATGTGTTTTCATCTTCAAAAAGTCCTAAAAATGTGATATAATATCAGGCAGAAGAAGAGGTGGTAGTTGTGGCATTAAATGATGTTAGAGGGATAGGACCAAGGTCTTTAGTCCTTTTAAATAAAATAGGGATTACCACAGTAGATGATTTGGTAACCCATTATCCATTTCGTTATGATATTTTGAAAAGAGGATCACTTACTGATACAGTTGATGGTGATCATATTATTATAGATGGAAGAATAGAAAGTAGTCC
>CAKPPW010000046.1 GCA_934177995.1 uncultured Bacilli bacterium | reverse complement strand
TCTTAACTTCCAATAATTTTGTCCCTCAAAATAAAAAATCCACCAAATGAAGTAGGTTGTACTTCTAATGATGGATTTATTTTTTGATGACACTTAGTTGTACACTTAATGAATGAATTTTCTCCAGCATCTTTCTCTGATCAATTCCAAATGATTTCAATATTGTCTTCTGTGTTTTTGTCAATGCATGATCCAGCTGGTAATCACCTGTTCCATATTTAATCATTTCTATTTTTTCAAGTTCTCTTATTGCTGCAGGTACTGTCATATAATTGTATTTCTTTCCTTCAGATTTCATTTGTTCAAGCAAATCAACATATATTTTTGACCTGATTATCAATGCTACAAACTCTATTAATATCTTTGATCTGTATGATTCTTCTGTATATACTCTTTCTGCTCTTTCTCCCAGATACGACTTGTCTCCTCTAAATAATTTCTCAGAATCATCTCTGCTCTTATACAGTAGTAACGCTTCTTTTGCACTCATTTTTTCAGATGTGACAATACAAAAATATCCCATCAGTTTCATTTCTTCTTCAATTATTTCTTTTTTTGGCACGCCTGCAGTAAACTTCTGATCTTCTTTCCCCTGATGCCAATATACCAGATCATAATAATCTTCATATGTGTCTGAAAATGTCTTATTCGTTCCAAGATACTTTTTCATCTCGTTTTCCATTTCTGACAGTTTGTGGGTAAACTCTATCTTCTCAGATGCTGCTTTTGAAGAACTGTAATATATGTGTATATATCTGTTTATTTCATCACTTTGAAATAATGGTGATTCTACTGTTGTACCGTTCACATCATATTCTAAAATGACATGTTCCCATGATTCTTCAAATGTTCCTTTTGATTTTAAAACAATCTCCTTGACTAATGGTTTCATTCCTTTGAGCATAATGATAAAGCTGTAGTTGTTGGCATCCATGTAATGGATATTCGCTTCGCTGAAGTATCCTCTGTCCAGTATGAATCCTGCATTTTTATATCCAAAGCTTTTTGCTTTCTCTATCATCATCTGCAGTTGTACAACATCTATTACACTTCCTGGATAGCTTTCATAAAATAAAGGTTTTCTGTTTGTTCTGTCATATGCAATTGCTTCATTGAAAATAGTATCCGGTATTCCTGTCTTTGAATGCCCTGTTTCAACAATATTGACATCGCCTGCCTGGCTTTTTTTATTGGTGCTGTCATATGAAATATAAATCTTTTCGTTTTGTGTTTTGCTGTTCCAGTCGTTTAAAAACATTACACTGTCATCTACAGTAATATCATGCAGAAAATTTGAAACACTGGAATCACTGTATATTTTCATATCCTGTGTAAATAGAGGATGATTATATGCATATTCAGGATAATACTGCGCTGCGTTGTTTTCACAAATAATCGTATAGGTGACCAAATCAAGAAATAAACCATACTTATCCCTAAGAATACTTTTTAAAGTGGATTGCAGATGATATTCATGAATGATTTTTTCAATCACAACATAGGAACCTACTTTTAAGCACGAACTTCTTGAAGAGTCACTGTATTCTGGAAGGGATTCATCAGGAAAAAATTTCAAATAATTGGGATTGGGAAACATCATGCTGGAATCATCAGAACAAACTTTTCCAATGGTAGTACGTTTAGGTAAATTATATTTTCTTTCAGAAGAATAATTATTTTCGTATTGATAGTAAACATAATGATTTCCATTAGAGTTCTTTTTGATAGAAACCTTGCCGGAAGAAGGGATAGAAACACGAGAATTAAGGAACATAAGCACCTCCGATTACATAGGGACTTTAGTCCCTATGTAATTATACATCAGAACACATAAAAAAGAGCGATTTTTCGCTCTATAATGCAGTATTTTTGATACCACTTATTTTTGAGGGACAAAATTATTGGAAGTTAAGA
>CAKPPW010000045.1 GCA_934177995.1 uncultured Bacilli bacterium | reverse complement strand
TGAGAGTGCTAAACTTAATTATCCGGTAGGATTAATTCTAGCCGATGAAGTAGCCTTAGCGGGTGGAAAGTCAGGTTCTGCTAATAGTAATTATTATCTATATAATGGAAAGTACTTCTGGACGCTTTCTCCGTCTCGCTTCTATTCTGACGGCTCGAATGCTTACGTTTGGAATGTGATGTCATCAGGGAGCTTGTCTCCCTGGGCTTACGTGACTAATTCTTTTGGGGTCCGCCCAGTTATCAACCTGAAAGCTAATATGCTGATAACTAAAGGTGACGGTAGTTCACTAAATCCATTTGTCGTACAATAATTAATAATTTAAAAAAAGATAGTCAAAATTATTTACTAAAGTCATTTTTGGCTATCTTTTAATGTGAAATGTTAGACATATTAGTTGTAAAATGAATAGACAAAGTAAGTCAAAATTAGATATAATAGATGAAGAAGTGGAGATGAAAATATGTTTGAAAGTCTAGGAGATCGTTTACAGGAAGTTCTCCATAAAGCAAAGGGTTATGGAAAGATAACAGAAGAAAATATTGATGAGATGATGAGAGAGATCAGACTTTCTTTGTTGGAAGCTGATGTTAACTATAAAGTAGTAAAAGAATTTACTACTAAGGTAAAAGAAAAAGCTTTAGGTGAAGAGGTTAAAAGAAGTATTAAACCAGGTGACTTATTCGTTAAAATAGTAAAAGATGAATTAACTGAATTGTTAGGAGGAGAAGCTGCTCCTTTAAATATGGAAGGTAATCCTGCTACTTTGATGTTAGTTGGTCTTCAAGGATCTGGTAAGACTACTACTATTGGTAAGCTTGCTAACTATTTAAGAAAAAAATATAAGAAGAAACCGTTACTAGTTGCTGGTGATATTTATAGACCAGCTGCAATTGATCAGTTAAAACAGTTAGGTAAACAATTAAGTATAGAAGTATATGAAGAAGGTATAACTAATCCTGTTTCTTTATGTCAAAGAGCTTATAATTATGCTAAAGAAAATGGTTTTGATTATGTCTTAATTGATACTGCTGGACGTTTACAAATTGATGAACAGTTAATGGAAGAATTAAAAGAAGTAGAAGAGGCTATTAAACCACAAGAGACTTTATTGGTGCTTGATTCTATGATGGGACAAGATGCTATTCATGTAATTAATGGTTTTAATGAAAAGTTAAACTTAACTGGTGTTATCTTAACTAAATTAGATGGTGATACTAGAGGAGGAGTTGCCCTTTCTGTTCGTCATTTAACTAATCTTCCTATTAAGTTTATTGGTACTAGTGAGAAGTTAGATGGTCTATCTAGTTTTGATCCAGAAAGAATGGCTGGTAGAATTCTAGATATGGGAGATATTATCTCTTTAGTTGAGCAAGCTGAAGAAGCAATTGATGAGAAAGCGGCTACTAAAGCAGCCAAGAGATTACAACAAGGTAAGTTTGATTTAGAAGACTTTTTAACTTCTATGAAACAAATAAAGAAGTTAGGACCACTTGAGAATTTAATCAAGTTAATACCAGGTGCTAAAAAGATGGGACTTTCTAATATCCAAATACCTGAAAAACAACTTGCTCATGTAGAAGCAATTATTCTTTCTATGACACCAGAAGAAAGACGTGATCCAAAACTAATAAAAGCTAGTAGAAAGACAAGAATAGCTAAAGGTAGTGGAAGATCAGTTCAAGAGGTAAATCAATTACTTATTCAATTTGAACAAATGAAAAAGATGATGAAAGGTTTTAAGAAAGATAATATGCAATTACCTTTCTAAAGTTTAGGTATACTAATCCTTTTATCATCTTTATGATAAATATAGTCAAGATCAATTAATTTGATCTTTTTCTTTTGATAACTTTTACTTTGAGGAATATCAATTACTTTGTGGCTACCATCTATATCTTTAAATCCCTGATAATTCATCTCATCAGTAAACAAAGCAAAATTAGATTCAAAATTATTATCACCAATTACTAAACTAGCTCTTTCCAAGTCTTTCTTTATATCAGTGATATCATCTTTAGTTAGTTTAATAGCTTCTCCTTTAGGACTTATCTCAATATATAGATTATTCTTTTCTAATGGAAATTTCTTTTGAACAATTAAATCATTAAAACGATAGAAAGTAGGAAAGTCAAAAGTAGCTTTTTTATCACCGATTTTTAATACTTTATCTGCAAAAAAGAAAGTGAAATTAGATGAACCTGATCCTTTATATTCTAAACTAGTAAAGTCAAAGTTATTATCTAGTTTTTCAAAATAAGGATATAGATTATTTTTCATTATTTTATACATTATCTTAGATTTAAAATATAGTTGTAAGGGAGCATTCTTTTCTTTCATCTTTTTATTTAATAAATATAATAAAGGATAATTATCAGTTAGATATTTTTCTACTTCTATATATTTTCTTGCTAAATAGTTAATAACTTTTGCATATTCATCTTCAGATAGATTAAAGTCATCAATATTATCTAACATATTAAAGATAGTTTCTAAATCTTTTATTTGTTTAATTTTTTCTAACATAGTTATCCCTCTTTTTTAATCAGGACATATTATAGCACTTTTCTTAGGCAAAATAAAGATGCTTTAATGGTGTAATATCATACTCTATATTAGAGGAGGAAATATAATGTTATATAATAATCAAGATTTTGATATGAATCAATCTGCTAGTATTGTAGGGGATGGAAATATAATTGATCAAGATATGGATATTGATGTTAATATTAATGGTATGGGAATGAATCAGGGTGGTTATATGCAAGGAATTACCCAGAGTCCTATTATCGAACCTATGCAAGAAAGACAAGTTAATAGAACTATAATTCATCAAGTTCCCCATGTTTGTCCTATTAGAACAAGGATAATTAATCATCATATTTATAAACATACTTATTGTCCAGAATATTCTTGTTGTGAAGAGAATGTAGTAAGTAATATCAATCAAGGCTCTTGTTGTAACTTTCACTAAGATGAGGTTGTCTCATCTTTTTCTTTGGGATATAGTTAATATGTGCTATTATGTAGGTAGAGGTGGTAATTATTAAAGTATTAACAATAAAAGAGCCATGGGCTTCTTTAATTATCAATGGCTATAAGATGTATGAATTTAGAAGTTGGAAGACTAAATATCGTGGTAAGATTTTAATTCATGCTGGGATGACTTTAGAAAAAGATATGGTTGAAAGATTTAGCTCTTATAATCTTAATTATTATAAAGGAGAAATTATTGGAGAAGCAACATTAGTAGATTGTATTTTAGTAGATGAAGAGTTTAATAAAAAATTAAGTGATATTAATCCTCTTGTTTATGGAAGAAGTAATCATGTTGAGACTTATGCTTGGAAACTAGAAAATATATGTAAGTATGATCAACCTATAAAAGTTAAGGGAAAACTTGGTCTTTGGAATTATGAAAAGTAGGGGATAATATGATAGATGAATATCAAAAGATTAAAACACCAAATGAGTTATTAATGTTTATGGATAAGATTAATTATGGCTATTTATCTAAGAGTAGTAAAGTATATTTAAATAATGATGGTGATTGGTATTTAGAATATATCTTAGAGAATACTAATGATATTTTAATTACCATGACAGGTAATTGTTTTGATCAAACAGAGCTAGAAAGAGACTGGTTTACTAAGAATAATTATTATGTGGAAACATATTTTGAAATGGTTAATCTAAATTATAAAAATGCTTATCCAACCCATTCATTTTTAATATATAAAAATAATGGTAACTGGTATTTATTTGAACATGCTGATTATGAAAATAAAGGTATATATGAATTTACTAGTAAAGAAGAGTTATTAATATTTCAAATGAATAATTATATTTCTTATTTAAAAGCTTTTAACATTAGTGATTTGGAATTATCTAAAGTTATACTTAGAAAGTTTGAAAGACCAAAAGAGCATATAGATGCTAAAGAATATCTAGATTATGTTGTTAATAGTGAGATAGTGAATATATAAACAAAAAAAGTCTTGAAACTCAAGACTTTCAGACTGTTGACAAATAATTTTTTGTTAATAGTCTTTTAATTTTAAGAAAAGTATTGTACAATAAATACGTAAG
>CAKPPW010000044.1 GCA_934177995.1 uncultured Bacilli bacterium | reverse complement strand
GAAGTAGCCTTAGCGGGTGGAAAGTCAGGTTATGCTAATAGTAATTATTATCTATATAATGGAAAGTACTTCTGGACGCTTTCTCCGTCTTACTTCTATTCTAGCGACTCGCATGCTTACGTTTGGTCTGTGGTGTCATCAGGGAGCTTGCGTCCGTGGGATCGCGTGACCGGTTCTAATAGGGTCCGTCCAGTTATCAACCTGAAAGCTAATATGCTGATAACTAAAGGTGACGGTAGTTCACTAAATCCATTTGTCATCTTAGCTAAGGACAGTTTTTAAAATAACTATATAAAATAAGATTGAAACATGTAAAATACCTCGGACAGTATTGTACATTTTGATACTTATAGGTAATCTCAAAGTAAAAAATGGTAGAAATGGTAATTTCTATCATTTTTTTAGCATTATAAAGGCCCTAATTTAATAGGCATGGTTAAAAGATATAATGTTTTTAATCTTATATATCATATAAAATAAAAGTAAAAGGTAACCGTATTTTAATAGTGGAATTAAATGCTTTATTTAGTAAAAATAAACCAGTTCTAAAAATAGACATTACTCTTTTAATACCGGATTTATATTTTTTAGTAGCTCCAATTTTAAGCTTTTTGTAACAAGTACTATTTTTAGAATATTCTATTCCTAAAATACTCATCCAAAGATAAGTAAAACATACACAAGTATACATATTTTCAAAAGCTTTCAAATTATTGGTGGTAGTTTTTTCAAGAAAGAATCCATTAGATTTTTCAGCTTTAAATAAAAATTCAATGGCTCCAAAGCGATAAGCATAATCCTTTAAAGCACGTTTAGGATTACCGTTGGTTACTAAAATCCAAGGTTCAAATTCATCACGTTCACTATCAATATTTGATAATTGAATGGATTTAGTTGGCCCAATAACGATATTAGTTTCAATATTTTTTCTAGTAAAACTGATATTTTCATAGAAAGTAGTATGATATTTATAGTGAAATAAATCATTAATATTTTTCCATATTTTATGACCTTCTTTCTTGTCATAAACGAAGCATTTGAAATTTTCTTTTAATCTGAAAACATAAGTGAGTTCTTTAGAATTAATGAATGCCATTAGAGAAGTGGAATTAAACCATCTATCTCCAAGAAAGATTAAATCATATCCTTTATCTTTAAATAAATTATCTACAAAATTAATACCTTCTTCAATCAAAGATTGTTTATAAGCATCAGGGTTGTTTTTACCTTCAAAACAACGAAACCATAAAGGAATAGATTGCTTACCAATTCTCATAGTAATCATAAAGACAGTAAATTTGTCTCTCATATACATATGGTCCATAACGATATGAATTCTTTTATCATCATGACTAAGAGAGTATCTAGAAATAATATCTTTAATACAATCTTCAAAAAAAGTATAATTATCAAATAACTCATTATTAAAAAATCTTCTAATTCTTCTTTCAGTAGAAATAGGGTATACAAGGTTAAAATCATCTTTTAAGACCTTAACAATATCATTGGTAATACAAGATTCAGAAATAGCCATACCAAAAATAATAGCAGGCAAGATATTTAATTGAGTTTTTCTTAAATTACCAACATTTTTAAAAAAATTACATAAAGCTATTGTGATATCAGATTGGGTATTGTATAATTTAGCCATAAAACAATTCACACTACTTTCTATTTTTTTGATTTTGACTATAATGATTGTAGCATATGTGGATTGTTTTATCAATTTTTAGACGATTTAGGAGATGAATAGGATTTATCTCTTATTTTTATTATTTTAAAAACTGTCCGTAGGTAAGTTTTCAGTGCAAGTAGATTAATATTTAAAGTAGATGGTTAATGTAATACTTTAACTATCTATTTTGTATTAATAAATAAAAAAATACTCTTGACAAATATCTATAGATTTAATTATTCTAATAAGTAGAATGAGGAGGAAAAATGATGGAAATTGAAAGAGTGATAACTGGTACTTTGGATGAGAATTGTTATATTTTAAAGAAAGATGGTAAGTGTTTATTAATAGATCCGGGATCTGATAGTGATAAGATTAAAACTGCTATGGGAGATAGTAAATTAATAGGGATACTTGTAACCCATTCTCATTTTGATCATGTAGGAGCATTAAGAGATTTTTTAAAACATAATAGAAAATTAATGGTATATAAGAAAAGTAATTTAAGTGACTTAGAAGAGAAAGAGATAGGTCCATTTAAATTTAAATGTTATTATACGCCTGGACATAGTAGTGATTCTGTAAGCTTTTACTTTGATGAGGTTAATACACTGTTTGTAGGGGACTTTATCTTTAAAAATACAATAGGTAGAACAGATCTTCCAACAGGAAATGAAACTGATATAAAAAATTCTTTAGCAAGATTAGAAGAATTTAGTAATGATACAAAGATATACTCTGGACATGGTGATTTGACTACTTTAGAAGAAGAAAGAAAAAATAATCCATATCTATAATATCTATGATATAATTTAGTTGAAGAAGAGAAAGGTGGTTACTATGTATATTGATTTGATTGTACTTATAGTATTAATATTATTAGTTATTATGTTTTTTAGACAGTTTTCTAGTTTTGTCTATTTTATAGCTATAGCGGATATATTTCTTAGAATATTAACCTTTATTGGGGAGAATATTCCACTTGAAGATGTAGCAGCAGTAATAGATAAATATATTCCAAAGAGTATTTTAGCTATTATAGGTAGCTATACTAGTGGACTTTTGTATACAATACTAGCTTGGGCTTTTGTTGTAATTATGATTATCTTTGAGTCATATATAATTAAATTCTTTATTAAGAAAAAGAAGGTGTAGAAGATGAAAAATGGTGTATGGACTAAGATAGTAATAGTAATTATTACTTTAGAAATATTAGTAGGTGCTGCTTACTATGGTTATAAGAAAATAGTTACTACTGATTCAGGGAGTTTATCTACTAAGAATAAAACTGTTATTACTTTATATAAGAAAATAGCTCATGAAGATTTAGAAATACTAGATGTAATGGAAAATAAAGCAATGTTATATTATGCTTATAATAATATAGAAAATAAAGATTCTATTAGTTGTGAAGTAATAAATGTTAATAGAGAAGGATATACTTGTAGTGGATTAACTACTTTTGTTAAGAAAGAGACACTAGAAAAAGCTGTTAAAGATTTATATGGAAAAGATATTAGTGTAAATATAGAAGACTTTGAAGTATCTAAGAAAGAATATGCTTTATATGATGAAGAACATAAAGGCGTTGTAATTGTTACTAAAGATGATAACTCTGAACCTATTAATATTAAATTAAAGAGTGCTAGAAAAGAAGATAATAAAATAATATTAACAACTGAAGTATTAGATGGAATTTATGGAACAGTTAAAAATACTTATCAGTATACATTTGAGAAAAGTGGGAAAGACTATTATTTAACTAAGAAAGAAAAAGTAAGGACGTGATAATATGTATGATAGTATTAAAAGTGAAATAGTTAAGGCTATGAAAGAACATGATAAGGAAAGACTTAATGTCTTAAGAATGGTTAAAGCAGCTGTAGATTTAGAACATATTGATAAGAAGGTTGAGATTAATGATGAGTTAGTTTTAACAGTTGTCTTAAAGCAAGTAAAGATGAGAGAAGACTCAATTGAACAGTATTCTAAAACATCAAGAAGTGATTTAGTAGAGAAAGAAACTACTGAACTTAATATTCTAAAAGAGTTTTTACCAAAACCATTAGCAGATAGTGAAGTAGATGAATTAATTAGTGAAGCAATAGAGAAAATCAAACCAGAAGGTATGAAAGATATGGGTAAGGTAATGGGATACTTATCACCTAAAGTAAAGGGTAGAACTGATCAGAAAGCTTTATCTATGAAGATAAAAGAAAGATTAAAATAAACTTTTCCTAGTAAGTTGGAAAAGTTTTTCCTTGGGAGGTAAATGATGGATACATATATGTACGAAAGAGAACTAAGAAAAAAAGGGATAAACTTAATAGCAGGAGTAGATGAAGTAGGTCGTGGACCATTAGTAGGACCAGTGGTAACTTCTTGTGTCATACTTCCAGAGAAGTTTGATTTGGAAGGACTTACTGATAGTAAGAAATTAAGTGAGAAGAAAAGAGAAATACTATATAAAGAGATAGAAGAACAAGCTTTAGGAATAGGTATTGGTATTGTAGATAATGAAGAGATAGATAATATTAATATTTTAAATGCTACTAAGAAAGCGATGAAGATGGCTATTAATAACTGTCCTGTAAGACCAGAACATGTCTTAATAGATGCGGTTAAACTAGATATTGATATACCAACGACCTCAATAATAAAAGGTGATTTAAAAAGTATTACTATTTCAGCCGCTAGTGTTATAGCAAAAGTAACAAGGGATCATATGTTATATGAATTAGATAAGAAATATCCAATGTATGACTTTAAACATAATAAAGGTTATCCTACTAAGAAGCATATTGAAGCGATTATGGAATATGGTATTATTAAAGAACATAGAAGAAGTTATTCTCCTGTTAAAGAATATGTAAATAATAAGTAAATTTAAAAAAACTATTGACAATTAGTAGTAACTTTAGATATAAGAATATGGAAAAGGAGGAATTCCATGACAAAGAACTTAGTAATAGTAGAAAGTCCTAGTAAGAGTAAAACTATTGAAAAATATCTTGGAAAGGATTATAAAGTAGTATCTAGTAAAGGACATATTAGAGATTTAGCAACTAGTGGTAAGTTAGGACTAGGTGTTGATATAGATGATGGGTTTAAACCTAATTATGTTCCCTTAAAAGGAAAAAGTAAATTAATTAAAGAGCTAAAGAAAGATGTTAAAGAAAGTAATCATATAATACTTGCAACCGACCCTGATCGTGAGGGGGAAGCTATTTCTTGGCATTTGAAAGAAGCTTTAAATATAAAAGATGATGATTATTCAAGAGTGCTTTTTCATGAAATTACTAAAGATAGTGTTTTAGAAGCTATTAAACATGAGGGTAAGATTGATCAAAATCTTGTTAAGAGTCAGGAGACAAGAAGAATACTTGACCGCATAATTGGTTTTAGATTATCTAAGTTATTACAATCTAAGATAAAGGCTAAGAGTGCTGGACGTGTGCAAAGTGTAGCTTTAAAACTAATCGTTGATAGAGAAAGAGAAATAGAAGCATTTAAACAAGAAGAGTATTATACTATAAGTGCTTTCTTTGATGACGTTGAAGCTAATCTATTTGAATATAAAGATAAAGAGATTAAACTTACTTGTAAGGAAGAAGCTGATAAAGTAATTAATAGTCTAGCAAGTGACTATAAAGTATATTCAGTAGAAGAGAAACTAAGAAATAAGAAAAGTAAGGCACCTTT
>CAKPPW010000043.1 GCA_934177995.1 uncultured Bacilli bacterium | reverse complement strand
GGTAAAGATGGTAAAGTAACTGATGAAGATGGCTATAATCTTCAATGTAAAACTCATACTTGTGAAAAAGTTGGTGATACTTACTTTGGTAAAGATGGTAAGGTAACTGATGAAGATGGCTATAATCTTCAATGTAAGACCCATACCTGTGAAAAAGTTGGTAATACTTACTTTGGTAAAGATGGTAAAGTAACTGATGAAGATGGCTATAATCTTCAATGTAAAACTCATACCTGTGAAAAAGTTAATGATAAGTTCTTTGGTAAGGATGGAAATGAAGTAACTGAAAGTGATTATAATTTACAATGTAAGACACATACTTGTGAAGAAATAGATAATAAATTCTTTGATAAAAATGGAAATGAAGTAACTGAAGATGAATATAACCTTCAATGTAAAACTCATACTTGTGAGATTGTTGGCAACAAATATTTTGATGAAGATGGAAATGAAACCGATGCTAATACTTATAAGCAACAATGTGAGATGGTTATAGAAGTTCCTAATACTGGTAGTTCTGATAATTTAGTATTCACTGTATTAGGTATAATTACTATTACAGGTGTGGTACTGATGATTAAGAAATTCTAATTATTATAAAAGCAAGCAAATATTTATTATACTGCTTGCTTTTTTTGTTAGAAATATTATAAATAGAACTCTTATTAATTATGCTATTTTAATAATTATCATATAGGCATTTATATCCGGAGCAGATGTTACCTCTACTCTTTTTCTGGACTTTAGACTTAAGGTAATAGAATCATTTTCATTAAGTTCAGCTAGTGTTACTCCATAAAAGTCAGTATCTGTATTTTTAATTACATCCTTACTAATTTCTGTTCCATCTAAAATTTCTCCGTTTTGACTTACTCCAACAAATAAAGCTGTATCTTCACTAGAATGACCTGAAAAAAAATATTCTATCTTATATATCCCACTACTTATAATAACAAACTCATCTTCTATATCAGTTATTATATTCTTAAAATCACTTATTCTATTCAAACTGATTGTTTTTCCTTGTAATATTTCTAGATCATAAGTAGTTCCAACATCACTAAATTTATATCCATAAGTAGGATTATTACTTGTTCCACTCTTTCCCCGTGGTATTCTAAATTCCAAGTTATGAATATTGCCATCTACTCTATCAATAACTTCGGCAGACATATCTTCATCTAAAGTAATGGTTCTTTCAACTATAATCTTATCACCATCAGTTCCTTTTGGTCCTGTTGGTCCTAAAACATAGCAGTTATTAAAATTTAATCTCTTATTCACGAAAAAATCACCTTCTTACTTATTTATATGTCAGGAATTATTTTATAAATAGTTAAAAAAAACAAAAAAGAGACTTTCGTCCCTATAATTCAAACTGTGAATTATATAAATCGGCATAAAAGCCATTTTTCTTCATTAACTCATCATGATTTCCAGTTTCAATTATATTACCATCTTTCAGAACGAGGATTAAATCAGCATTTTTTATAGTTGATAATCTATGGGCAATAATAAATGAAGTTCTTCCCTCTGTTAATTTATCCATGGCTTTTTGAACTAATTCTTCCGTTCTTGTATCAACATTGCTTGTTGCTTCATCAAGAATTAAGAATGGAGAATCTTCAATCATACCACGAGCGATAGTAAGTAATTGCCTTTGTCCAGCTGATACAGAATCATTTTCACCAATAACACTATCAAAGCTATTAGGTAAAGTCTTAATGAAATGCGTAAGTCCTACTGTATCACAAACTTCTTTTACCATCTCATCTGAAATGTTCTCTCTATTGTAAACTATATTTTCTTTAACTGTACCATTAAATAACCAAGTATCTTGTAAAACCATTGTAAATAGACTGTGAACATTTTCTCTTGTAAGGTCATTAATAGATACATTATCTATTAAAATATCACCTTTATTTATTTCATAAAACTTCATAAGCAAGTTAACCATCGTTGTCTTACCAGCCCCCGTAGGTCCAACAATAGCAATTTTTTGTCCGTCTTTAACACTAGCTGTGAAATCCTTGATGATTGTTCTATCTTTATCATAGCCAAATGATACATGGTTAAACTCTATATTACCTTTTACTTTAGACTTATCTAATATTTTTGTTTTATTAGTTTCTAAACTCATCTCTTCTTCATCTAAGAATTCAAACACTCTTTCACTAGCTGCTGCTGTTGACTGTAGACTTGTGAACGCTTGAGCTATTTGCATTAGAGGAGAAGTAAATAATCTAACATAAGTGATGAAAGCTATTATTACTCCAAAAGTTATAGCATCATGCATTACAAGTAAAGCTCCTACGATACATACAGCTACATAACCAAAGTTTCCAATGAATGACATAATTGGTTGCATAAGTCCTGATAAGAATTGACTCTTTCTATTAGCATCATATACTTTTTCATTATATTCATCAAACTTGGTATCGGCTTCTTTCTTACCATTATAAGCTTTTACCACTAAAAGTCCTGAATATACTTCTTCTATATGTGAATTTAATTTACCTAATTCTTTTTGTCTTGCGGCAAAATATTTTTGTGATTTAGAAAGAACTATAAAGATTAAGGAAAAACCAATTATACTAGCAGAAATAGCTGTAAGTGCCATAATCCAGTTAGTTATAAACATCATTATTATAGTACCTAATAATAATGTAACAGCACTAACTAATGATGATAGTGACTGATTCATACTTTGAGCAATAGTATCAACATCATTAGTAACACGTGATAAGATATCACCTGTTTGATTTTTATCAAAATATTTAAGTGGTAATTTATTAATCTTAGTAGAGATTCTTCCTCTTAGTTTTCTAGCAAAATTATTAGAAACACTAGTCATTATAATTGACTCAATAAATGATAGTAAAGCACTAACTATGTATAGGCAAGCTAAGAATAAACTTATCTTCTTAATTTTAGCCATATTCATACTAGGTTCTATTACTTTTCTAATACTCTTTGGCATTTTATCTATCTTTTTATATAAAGCTTTAGCATCTTTTTTATCTTTTATAGTACTAGCTATTTGTAAGAATTTCAATTGATCAGTTGAAGATATTTTTTGGTTATTAATAGTAAATTCTTTAAATATTAACTCTAAAGTATTATCAGATAACTTTGCTAAATTATCTAGCATATTATCTTTATCACTAGATTGCATAACCATCATGAAGTTAGTCTTTTCTTCTACTGATAGATTTGTACTTTTCATTATTTCTTGTGGATTAATATTTTGCAAATTATTAGTAGTCTTCTTACTAATTTCTTGCATTTCATCAACATTTACTATTAATCCTTCTGAAATAGCATCCGTCAATTTAGAAAGTTTATTAGGAGCAGCTATTGATAAAACTGATGATAAGATAGCAAAGATTAAAGCCATTGCAATTAGAATTTGGAAACTCTTTAGTTCTTTAAATAAACGTTTCATAGAACCTACAAAGTCTTTAGACTTATCCATCTTTGGTCCACGTGGTCCATTATGCATTTTCTAACTCCTCCTTTGATAATTGTGATAAAGCTATCTGCTTATAAACATCACAAGTTTTTAATAATTCTTTATGTGTACCCATACCAACACATTTACCATTATCAAGAACAAGTATCTTATCAGCATTCATAATTGTACCTATTCTTTGGGCAACTATTAAACTAGTTGCATCTTTGGTATAATTTTTTAATTCTTTTCTTAAGATATAATCTGTTTTATAGTCAAGGGCAGAAAATGAATCATCAAAGATATAAATTTCTGGATCTCTTGCTATAGCTCTTGCAATAGATAGGCGTTGTTTTTGTCCACCAGATACATTAGTACCTCCTTGAGCAATTGCAGCATCATAAGTCTTATCCATCTTAGAAACAAATTCTTCAGCTTGAGCAACTCTTACAGCTTCTTCTATTTTCTTAGTATTAATCTTTCCTTTGCCATTATCACCAAATGATACATTACTACTTACTGTTCCATGAAATAGTGTAGCTTTTTGGGGAACATAACTAATCTTATTACGAAGTGATTCTTGCTTATACTCTTTAACATCAACTCCATCTACTAATACTTCTCCATCAGTAGCATCATAAAATCTCGGTATTAAATTAATAAGTGAACTCTTACCACTTCCAGTTGATCCGATAAAAGCGACCGTCTCTCCTTTATTAGCTTTAAAGGAAATATCTTTTAATAAGTATTCTTCAGCATCTGGGTACTTAAAGGATACATTTTTAAACTCAACAGTACCAGTTTCTTTAGTATCCCCAGTAAATTTTCCATCTTTGATACTTAACTTTGTATCTAATACTTCATTAATTCTTTTTGCAGAAACACTTGCTCTTGGTAACATCATAAAAATCATAGCTAGCATTAAGAATGACATAATTACTTGCATAGAGTAACTTGAAAATACTACCATATCAGAAAATAAGCTTAACTTATCACTCATCATTGCTTTATTAATTAAATCAGCTCCAATAAAGTAAATACTAAGTGTTAAGAAATACATTACTAAATACATAATTGGTTGCATAATAGCAAAAGCTTTTTGGTTAAATAATTGAGTATTAGTTAGTTCATTGTTTACCTTACTAAATTTATCTTCTTGATACTTTTCAGCATTAAAAGCTCTTACTACTCTAATACCGGTTAAATTTTCTCTTGTAACCCCATTTAATTTATCAGTAAGTTTTTGAACTCTTTTAAATCTTGGCATAACTATTGACATTAAAGCTAGAATAGTAACTAATAAAATTATAACTGCTACAGCCGTTATAGCACTCCATGTTATATTTTTATTAAGTATTTTAGTAACTGCCCAAATAGCTGTTACTGGAGCTTTAATTAATAACTGTAGTCCCATAGAAATAAACATCTGAATCTGTGTTATATCATTAATTGTACGGGTAATTAAACTACTAGTTGAGAAGTTTTTAACTTCTGCTATACCTAAGTTTTCTACTTTATTAAATAGTTTTTTTCTAATGGTTTTTGAAAAACTTGCCGATACATTAGATGATATATAACCAACTAAGATGGCTGATAACAAGCTTCCAAAGGCACAAAGTAGCATATAGCCACCATTTTCTAAGATAGCACTCATCTTACTTCCTTCAGTCTGAACAAGTTTTGTAATCTCTGACATATAGTCAGGTAATTTTAAATCTAACCAAACCTGTACTAAGATAAAGATAAAGGAAATAAAGATTAGTAAGTAATCTTTTTTAGTAAAATTTTTAAATAATTTAAACATATTTTAATCATCCCTTCTTCCAAATATCATAATAAGTCTTAATAGTTCTAATAAAGTTGTTAATATACTTGCTACATAGGTTAAGGCTGCAGCTGTTAACATAACTTTTCCATCATCTAATTCCTTACTAGTAAAGAAATGAGCATAATCTAGTTCTTTTAAAGCCCTTCTACTAGCATTAACCTCAACTGGTAAGGTTATTATTTGAAAAAACAAAATAACCATTTCTAGAATTATTCCTAACCATACTAGATTAAATGAACCAAACAAACATCCAAAAAGAATTGCAAAATAACCAAACTTTGAAGAAAAATTAACAACTGGTATTAATTTATTCCTAAATCTTAAGAAAAAATACCCTTCTTTATCTTGAATAGCATGACCACACTCATGACAAGCAACAGCCACACTAGCAATAGATGCTTCATTATAGTTAGAACTAGATAGCCTAATAACTTTATTAGTAGGATCATAGTGATCTGTTAAAAATCCACTAGTCCTTTCTATTTTTATATCAGAAAGACCATTTTTGTCAAGCAAATATCTTGCAGCTTCTTTCCCTGTCATTCCTCTCTTATTAGAAATTTTCTTATATTTTTTATAGGCCGATGTTACAAACACTTCAGCTAAAAATGTTATAACTACGCCAATAAATGTTAAACCATATAAAATAAAAAAATCATGCATATTTTCACGTATAATCAATCTATAGAAATATTAATTAATTTCTTATTAATTGATCCCTTTCTATTTATATTTTT
>CAKPPW010000042.1 GCA_934177995.1 uncultured Bacilli bacterium | reverse complement strand
TATATTGGAAATTTTTATTATTTTTACAAAATAAAAAGACAAATAAGTAAAATTTCTACCTATTTGTCAACAGTCTGTAACCCTTATAAAATAAGGGTTTTAATATGTAAAAATATAGTTTTATACTATCTACATATTGTTTTTAAGCATAATTAGTTGTAGATTGAGTTTGACTTTATGTTATAAATATGGGAAAATATTACTGAAATATGAGGAGTGATTGATATGTATGAAGAATTAGCTAATTTATTATTTCCTAATCTACCGTTAACAGTAGAAGAAATAGAAGAAAAATATAAAGCTAGAGAATTAAAGGAAGGAGCATATGTTACAAGATTTGGTCCTAGTCCCACTGGATTTATGCATGTAGGAAATTTGTATGGAGCATTTATTAGTAGCGAACTTGCAAGACAAAGTGATGGAGTATTCTTTTTAAGAATAGAAGATACTGATAGTAAAAGAGAAGTGGAAGGAGCAACTGACTTAATTCTTTCTTCTCTAAAGCATTTTAAAATATATCCAACAGAAGGATTTTCTTATGGGGGAAGTTATGGACCTTATAAGCAAAGTGAGAGAAAAGATATTTATCAAGCTTATGCTAAGAAATTAATAAGTGAAGGAAAAGCTTATCCATGTTTTATGAGTGAAGAAGAAATTAGTGAAATAAGAGAAGGACAAGAGTTAAGAAAAGAAGCTATAGGTATTTATGGTGTTTATGCAGTAGACCGTGATTTATCACTAGAAGAAGTAAAAAAGCATCTAGATAATGGTGATAGATATGTTATTAGAATGAAGTCACCAGGTGATATGCATAATGAAATAGTATTACACGATATGATTAAAGGTGATATTGTTTTACCAGAAAATATAATAGATGAAGTAATACTTAAAAAAGATGGTATTCCAACTTATCATTTTGCCCATGTAGTAGATGATCACTTAATGAAAACAACTCATGTTGTTAGAGGTGATGAATGGGTACCAAGCTTTCCAAAACACTTACAACTTTGCAAATTATTAGGGTTCAAGCCTTGTAAATATGCTCATATTGCTCCACTTACTAAAAAAGAAGATGGAAAAGTTAGAAAACTAAGTAAGAGAAAAGACCCGGAATTTTCTGTTAGTTATTATAAAGAAGCAGGTATTCCAGTAGATGCTGTTCGCTTATATCTTGCAACACTAGCTAATACTAACTTTGAAGAGTGGTATTTACAAAATAAAGATAAGAGTATTGAAGACTTTACATTTAGCTTTAAGAAGATGCCTACAGGTGGAACACTATTTGATATGGAAAAATTAAATAATATTTCAAGAACATATTTTTCTAGATTAACGGCAGAGGAGTTATATAATCAAGTATTAGAATACTCTTTAGAATATGATAGCGATTTTGCTAAGCTTTTAACTACTTATAAAGATAAAGTAGTAGCATTCTTAAATATTGAAAGAGATGGTAAAAGACCACGTAAAGATATAGCAGTATTAAAAGATGTTAAGACTGAATCAAGTTATTTATATAATGAAATATTTTATAATGATTTAAAATCAAGTTATAGTGAAGTTATTGAAGAAAGAGTAGATTATGATATTTTAACTAAATATATAGATGTATATAATAGTAGTGATAGTCAAGATGAATGGTATCAAAAGATTCAAAAACTAGCTGAAGAAAATAACTATGCACCATCTGTAAAGATGTACAGGGAAGATGAAACATTATATAAAGGACATATCGGTAGTGTTTGTGAAATGATTAGACATGTTTTAACTGGTCGTAATAAGACACCTAACTTGTATGATTTATTAAGAATAATAGGAATAGGTGAACTTAAAAATAGATTAGAAGCATATAAAAATAATTTACATTAAGGATGTGGTTTAAATGAGAATAGATAATATAACTTATAAAAAAATAAGTAGTAAAGAAGAACTTAAAGAATCGTTAAATAGATATAAAAGAATATTAAATCCAAGAATAATTGATTATTTAAATCAGTTAGTGGAACTTGAATTTTCAGCTATTAAAGATATTATAGATATTGAAGATAGAGAAATATTGCAAAATCTTGATTTATATAAAAATGTAGTTGCTTATAACATATATAATAGGACATTAAAATTACTAAGTAATGAACAAGAACTTAAAATATTGGATAATAAAGATAGAATATCAGGATTAATGGCCTATAAGGATACTAGCAATAATAATATTAGAATACTTGATTATAAATATGATAATGGTATACTAAAATTATTTCAAACAGTAGAGGATGAGAAGGTAAGAGATGAACAATTAGAATTAGTTATGGATAAGCTAGAACAACTATATAATCAGGAAAATCCTTATAGTTGTTCTGTAACTAGATTAAAACAGCCATACAATCAAAAACCGTTAAAACGTTTGGGTGGTCCTGGTTCTAAATGGAATTTTGACCATAGGAGAGAAGTTAGTGAATATGAAGAGTTGCTTGCAAGACTAGATAGCAAAAAAGAAATAACTGATTATGAAAAGGAAGAGATTGCAGTAACTAAAAAGTATCATGATTTGTTATTTGAAGAATATGGACTAACAGATGAAGATTTTATTGTTTCTAGCCAACCCAATACTACTGTTGAAAATATTAGTAACAAGATATTGGTAAAGAAACTACCTGGTTTAAGAATAGAAAATAATATTGAATATGTTTAAATGCCATATATATTTTTACTTTATTAATATAATATTATTTGGGAAAGAGAAAACATTTTTCTTCTCCTTTTTTGTATGCTATAATCTTTTTAAGATAGATAGGATAAAAAGGAGTAATTACTAATGAATAATAATAATATTTATAATGAGCAGCCTTCTACTAATATTTCAAATAGTATAAATACAAATACTAATTCTAAGGTTTATAATAAAGAACAAGTGAATACTAAAGCTCCAGTTGATAATAATTATAAATATAAATCAGAGTCTAGTGTCCCTAAAAAAACTATATTATTTTTATCTTTGTCAGCTATTAATACACTAATGATAGTTCCGTTTATTATACAATTTTCTTTTGTTTGGTTAATATTTGGAGCATTTAGTGGTAGTGAATCTCTTTATTATGGTGTACTTATTGGTGGGGCTATTTATGTAGTATTATCAGTTATAATTTTGCTGAAAGAAGTATTTACTGCTTTAAAATATACGTCGAAAAAGACTAATACATTTATATTAATGGTAATTGCATCAATATTTGGATTGTTTCTTTTTAACCAAATACTTCCTTATGCTATTCCTTCTATGAAATCAAAACAATCTAAAGTTTACCAAGCAGTAAAGTTGAAAAATAATACGTTATTGGAAACAAGTGATGTAGAAATTAAGATAGATAATAGTTTTACTACTGTAAGTGAATTAAATATTAGTTTTGAATTGAATAATAAATCAAATAAATATTACAATTTTGATATTAGTAAAATAAGGATAAATGGTTATGATACTGATTTTAAAAAAGAAATAATAAACTCAAATTTCGCAACTGTTGGTGATTATTGGGTAAAGCCAAATGACAGTTCTGATAATTATAATGTATATATAAAGTATGACAAACTAAAAAAACATAATATAAGTTTTAGTGATATTAAAAAACTATCATTTGATCTCTTAATATACTATGATGATGAAAATGGTAAGTTAAGTGATTCTATACAAATACCATATAATAATTTTTCGGTAGAAGTAAAATAAAGGATATTAGATTAATTCTAGTATGCTTTTTTTCTTTTTGCATATATTTAATTGAGGTGAATTATGCAAACATATACAGTTCAAAGTGGAGATACCTTGTATGGAATTAGTAAACAGTTTGGAGTATCAGTAGATGAAATTAAACGACTAAATAATTTAACTAGTAATACTATTACTAAAGGCCAGACATTAAAGATTCCTTCTAATGTTACTACTATTGATTACATAGTAAAAAAAGGTGACAGTTTGTATTCGATTGCTAAAAGATATAATACTACAGTTAAAGATATAGTTAGACTTAATAATTTGACTAGTAATAACTTAGCAGTAGGACAACAACTGATAATTGCTATTGATGATAATGCTACATCTACACCAACTACTTATAAAGATTATGTAGTAAAGAAAGGTGATAGTCTTTATTCTATTGCTAATAAAAATAATATAACAGTAGATGAACTTAAAAAAATTAATAACCTAACTAGTAATATGCTTAGTATTGGACAAGTATTAAAGCTACCAACGCAAGATAAGGTAGAAGAAATAGTAATGTATACAGTACAGAAAGGTGATAGCTTATATTCAATTGCTAAAAAGTTTGGTATTACAGTAGATGAGATAAAATCGTTAAATAACCTTACTAGTAATAATCTTTCAATTGGAGAGCAATTAATGATTAAAAGTACAACAGGAGATGAACCTATTAATCCTGAAGAAGAGTGTATTGGTACTGGTTATGTTGAACCACAGTATGTAATTTATACGGTACAAAAAGGTGACAGTTTATATACTATTGCTAAAAAATATAATACAAGTGTTGATAATATTAAATCATTAAATAATTTGACTAGTAATAATCTTTTTATAGGTCAACAATTAAAAATAAAGGAGGTTAGTTAATGGCAACACTTATTTCTTATGAAGAATTTTCAAAAACGAAAGAGTATAAAGGTTTTATTAGCGTTAATCCTGAACAAGGGAGCTTGAAAGTAATGGCTTTTACAGCTTATCAAGCTATTCCTATTGAGAATGCTGAAATTATTATTACTAAAGAAATCGGGGGTAATAACGTCTTATTCTTTAGAGGATATACTGATTCTAGTGGAATTATTGATAATATAACACTACCAGCTCCAACTAGTGGTTATGATGCAGATAATTTTCAAACATCATCTACTACTTCATATAGGTTAACGGCAATGAAAGATAACTATGATTGTGTTAAACAGTACATAATAAATATGATTGGAGATGTTAAAGTACTACAATATATTAAAATGATACCAATCGCAGACGAGGGTGAAACAATAAATGGAAATTAATACGCCGGTAATACCTGAAACTATTACTGTTCATTTAGGTTCCCCCAGTGAAAAGGCTAAAAATATAACTGTTCCTTTTGCTGAATACATTAAAAACGTTGCTTCTAATGAAATATATCCAACTTGGCCAACTGATGCGATAAAAGCTAATGTACTAGCTCAAATATCTTTTGCTCTAAACCGGGTTTACAATGAATGGTATCCTTCTCAAGGCTATGACTTTGATATAACAAGTAATCCTAAATATGACCAAACATTTAAAGAACATAGTCAGTTCTATGATTCAATAGTTACAATAGTAGATGATATTTTTAATAACTATGTGGCAAGAACTGATAGTGTTCAACCGCTTTATGCTCAGTACTGCGATGGTAAAACTATTACTTGTGATGGACTATCACAGTGGGGAAGTGTAAGACTTGCTAAAGAAGGATTGAATCCGTTAGAAATATTATCATACTATTATGGTAATAACATTAAACTCATTTACAATGCCCCTATCTCTGATAATATTGTAAGTTATCCAGGTGTACCTATTAAACTAGGAGCAGCAGGTAACTATGTAAGAACTTTAAAGATTCAGTTAAATAGAATTAGAAAAAACTATCCCGCTCTTCCTTTAATTACTAATGAAACACCATTTTTTACAGTAGATATGGAGTCATCTGTAAAAAAGTTTCAAGAAATATTTAACTTACCTGTAACAGGTATTGTTGATAAAGCGACTTGGTATAAAATAAAATATATTTATAACTCAGTTAAACAAGTAGCAAGCCTATATTCAGAAGGTATTAGTGAAGATGAAGCAGAACTTGCTTTTCAGTCTTCTATTAAGAAAGGCGATAGTGGTAATGAGGTTGATACCTTAAACTATTTGATAAGTATAATTGCTTATCTTGACCCTAATATTCCTTTCCTAGATACAGGGCATGACTTTAGTGAGAATACAGAAAAGATGGTAATTGCTTTTCAAAAACAAAAGGGACTTGATCCAAACGGGATAGTAGATCAAAAGACTTGGGTAGCTATTATAACTGCATATCGTAATATAATAAGTAATATTCCTAGTGAGTTATTAATTTATCAAGATGAATTTTTCCCAGGCTATACAGTTTCTAAGGGAATGACTGGTGCTAATGTAATTAGAGTTCAAAGATTTTTACTAATGATTTGTAGTAAAACGCATTCTATACCAGGTATTAAAGTAACTGGTAACTTTGA
>CAKPPW010000041.1 GCA_934177995.1 uncultured Bacilli bacterium | reverse complement strand
AAAAACATTGTCGCCTGGAATCATTTATTACTCGCACCATCCAGAAGCGAAAAACATTTTCACACTTTTCAGTGCAATATGAATATACGACATTTTTCTGAAAATGTCAATTTCGTATATCCAGTATTAGTATACTAGGTTTAAATTTTATTATGCTCAATTTTTGTTTTCCTTTATTTTTTTTATATTCTATATTTAAAACATAATTTATAATTCCACTAGTAAAGAAGTTTAGTCATTGTTTGATAATAACTTTCTTCAAAACAAGTGTTAGGAAACAGGGCATGACCTATAAATAAATAATTTGGATTTTTCTTATTTGTTAGACTAACTATCTCTTTATCTATTTTTTCTGTATCATAAGAAGCATACACTCCATTTTTTAATAATCTACCATTTTCTCCACCACCGATAGCTACTATAATCCTTTTCATTTTTTCCTCCTATACATAATTTTTCCATTAGAATATTGCCTATTTCTTCACTGCTTTAAAATAAGAATTTACACAATCTTGTTCAACAAAGCAAAATCTAATAAATTTGTTTTTGAATTATCTGTAATATACTGTTTATATCCAAATTTACTTGCAAGAAGTTGAACTAAATATAAATATGACATAAACTTATAATCATACTTATTTAATTTAACTTAACTGGTAAAGGTTCTCACATATTCAACTAAATTATCAATATCAATTTTCCCCTCTTTTGCCTTCGAGTCTATATAGCTATAAAATCTGATTATTTCCCATACAACTAGCATTTTACAGGCTGAAACAAAATCTATTATTGCATTTATTTTACCATCTTTATATATAAATTGTAATACACTATAGTCACCATGAGTATTCATAACAATCAATTTACTCATATCACTAAAATCAAAGTTATCACTAACATATTTCAACTACAGATATCTTTTTCAGCAAACTTTTTTGTTTATCTATGCTCTCATTAATTGTTTCTTTTGAATACCAACTTGATACATCATTACTAGGTAAATAAATTTTTGCATAATTATAACTTTGTTTTCATAGATAAAAATATATTCTCCAGTTATAGTTTTTATATATTCTGGAACTGAAATATTATCTTTTTTTAGATGATTTATAATATTTATTTTCTTATCGATTTCTTCTTTTGTATGTTTTGTTTAAAATTCTTTTAATATATATTTATTTTCATTTATTGAGTATAAATTAGCACTACCACGATTTAATTTTTTTACTTGTAAAAACAGTCTCTTCTATCATTTTTGTACTTCCTTTGATTATTTACATATAATTTTTAACATTTCTAAGGACTTTTTTACGCTTATATTACTATAATCAAGAGGTAAATTATATTTTTTAATTGTATTTACTAGTTCATCAATACTATCTCCATTAGTTTCTTTTAATAATATGTTCTTTTGTTCCATCTCTATATATGTTCCTAATCCTTCAACATCTTGAATATATATTTCATTAACTCCATTAGTTACCAATAAATTGTGGTCCCTTAATTCAAATGCTTTTTTATACCCTATTGAACATAAAAATTTATAACCGGATTCAGAATCAGTAATAGGACATTTAATACTACGTTCCCCTATTACAATCCCATTATCATCTAATTCTTTTATTTTATTAACAAGTAATATTTTTTTTCCTACTGTTTCTCTAACAAGAATATTATCTTTAAATATAACATCTTTATTATCAAGTGATATATCTACATCTTTATTAATCATATAAATATCATTCATTTGAAAATCTTCTTGAACCTTAAATCCGATATCAAACATAATATTTTTTAGTTCTTCAAAAGATACAGTTGATTTTAAACATATTTCCATTTATCTAACACTCCTAAATCCATATTTTTTTATTTTTTCCAAATCCATGGAATCTCCTAAATGCATACAATATACTCTATCTCTATTTTTTTTAAGAGCACTTGCAAGTACATCAATATCCATATGAGCTTTGTATCCATCGTTACTTACCTCGTGGTATATATAATCAATTTCATTATTATTAAATTTATTAACTATATCTTCATTAATAATACAAGTATCCCCACTATTGTACAAAAAAAGATTGAAGTATAGAGATAAAAATACCTATTCCAATCTTTAAAGTATAGAAGTAAAAACTCTTAAATATCATTTTTATTAATTATTATGCATTTTTTCTCTAATTACCGCTTGAGCTGCGGCAAGACGAGCTGTTGGAATACGGTAAGGGCTGCAAGATACATAAGTTAGTCCTACTCTATGACAAAAATCAATAGAAGCTGGATCTCCACCATGTTCTCCACAAATACCAAGGTCAATATTAGGTCTTGTTTTCTTACCAAGTGCTACACCCATACCTACTAATTTACCAACACCATCTTGATCTATTGTAGCAAAAGGATCTTGTTCAAATATCTTTTTAGCATAATAATCTTTCAAAAATTTAGAAGCATCATCTCTAGAAAAACCATAAGCAAGTTGCGTTAAATCATTAGTACCAAAAGAGAAAAATTCAGCTTCTTTTGCTATTTCATCAGCAATAACACAAGCTCTTGGAACTTCAATCATAGTACCTACTTTATATTTAAGAGATTTATTACTACTAGCAATAATCTGAGCAGCTGTCTCACATACTATTTTCTTAATATAAGAAAGTTCATTAGTTGTACCAACTAGTGGAATCATAATCTCTGGAGTAACATCTATTCCTTCATCCATTACTTCTAGTGCTGCTAAAATAACGGCTTTTGTTTGCATAACAGCTATCTCTGGATAAGTAATAGCAAGACGACAACCTCTATGCCCCATCATAGGATTAAATTCTTTTAGTGATTCTACTCTATTTTTTAACTCTTGAAAACTCATATCTAAAGTAGGAGCTAGTTCAGTTATTTCTTCGTCAGTATGTGGTAAAAATTCATGAAGTGGTGGATCTAAGTATCTAATTACTACTTCATAACCTTTCATTGTTCTAAATAAATCTTTAAAGTCTTCTTTCTGATAAGGTAAAATCTTAGTAAGAGCTTCTTCTCTTTTTTCTTTAGTATCAGCTGTAATCATTCTTCTAAAATTAAAGATTCTATCCTTATCAAAGAACATATGCTCTGTCCTACATAGACCAATACCTTCAGCTCCAAACTCTCTTGCCACCTTAGCATCACGATAATTATCAGCATTAGCTCTTACTCTTAGTCTTCTAACACTATCAGCCCATTCCATAAAGGTTTCAAAGTTTCCACTGATAGTAGGTTCTACTGTTAATATTTTCTCTCCATAGACATTACCAGTACTTCCATCAAGTGATAAATAATCTCCCTCATGAAAGACTAATCCCTCACTTGTAGTTACTGTTTTATTAACTTCATCTACTACTAGACTTCCACAACCTGATACACAACAAGTTCCCATACCACGAGCAACTACTGCTGCATGAGATGTCATTCCACCTCTCACGGTTAAGATACCATGAGCAAGGTTCATTCCTTCAATATCTTCAGGTGATGTTTCATTTCTTACTAGTAATAAATCTTTCTCACCTTTCTCATGAAAATCCATAACGTCTTCTGCAGTAAAACAAATCTTACCGGTTGCTGCTCCAGGTGATGCTGCTAATCCTTTAGCTATCACTCTAGCATTCTTTAATGATTCACTATCAAAAGTCTTATGAAGTAATTGATCAAGACTAGTTGCTTCTACTTTCATTAAAGCTTCTTCCTTACTAATCATTCCTTCATTAACCATATCAACGGCTATTTTTAAAGCGGCTTGAGCTGTTCTTTTACCATTCCTTGTCTGTAACATATAAAGTTTTCCATCTTCAATAGTAAACTCCATATCTTGCATATCTTTATAATGATTTTCTAGGATAGAACAAATTCTTTCAAATTCATTATAACACTCTGGCATAACTTCTTTTAAAGTAGAAATAGCCTGTGGTGTTCTAATACCTGCTACAACATCTTCTCCTTGAGCATTCATTAAATACTCACCAAATAAAGCCTTCTCTCCAGTTGCCGGATTTCTTGTAAAAGCAACACCAGTCCCAGAATTATCTCCTTTATTACCATAAACCATCTGTTGAACATTAACAGCTGTTCCCCAATTAGAAGGAATATTATTAAGTCGACGATAAGTTTTCGCTCTATCTGTATTCCAACTTCTAAAGACAGCTTTTATTGCTTCAAGTAATTGTACTTTAACATCCTGTGGAAAATCACATCCCGCATACTTTCTATATTCCTCTTTATATCTATTAATAACTTCTAATAAATCATCAGCTGTTAAGTCTGTATCATTAGTAACATTTTTCTCTTCTTTAATCTTATCAAATAATTTTTCAAAAGAACTTTTAGGAAAGTTCATTACTACATCAGCAAACATCTGAATAAAACGACGATAACTATCATAGACAAATCTTTTATTATTAGTTATTTCACTAAATCCTAAAGCAACACTATCAGTCATACCAAGATTTAAAACAGTATCCATCATTCCTGGCATAGATACTCTTGCTCCACTTCGAACAGATACTAGTAAAGGATTGGTTGCATCTCCAAACTTTTTACCTGTTATCTCTTCAAGATGAGCTAATTCTTTTAGTATTTCTTCTTCTATTTCTTTATTTATAGTTTCATTCTCTTCATAATACTTAATACAAGCATCAGTTGATACGGTAAAACCTTGAGGAACTGGTAATCCTAAACTTGTCATCTCCGCAAGATTAGCACCTTTTCCACCTAGAGTATTACGCATATCTTTATTACCTTCACTAAACGCATAAACATATTTCATATATTTCTCATATCCTTTCTACTTAAGTATATCAAAAACAAAAGAAAAAAAGTAGCGAAAACTACTTCATTTCATCGATATATTTTTTTAGTTGTTTAGAATCCTGTCCTAATATTATTTTTAACTGATTATTAATCTCTACTACTCCCTTAGCTCCTAGCTTTTGAATAGCTTCTTTATCAGCCTTTGTAACATCTTTCAAAGTAACAACAAATCTAGACATTTTTGTTTCTGTTTGAATGATATTATCTTTTCCTCCTAAGTATTCAACTAGTTTATTAAAATCCAATTCAGCATCTTTCTTATTAGCTTTTAAAACTGCTAGTAAAATTATTAGAAGTACTAATAAAATAATTACATATTCCATTTTTATCCTCCAACAGTATTAATTATACTTTATTTTTTCTAAACCTTCAAGTTTTATATTTTTTAGTTATCATACATTATTTCGATAAGAGATGAATCTTCTCCTAGTTTATCTACAAAATCAGTACCTAATCTAGTTTTTAATTTTTCAAACTTGTTTATAAATTCTTCCACTGGTAACAAAAACAAATCAAGTGATGATAATAATAGATCCTTAGCATAATAAACATTATTTTCTTGTAAATATCTAAATATTTTAGATATATTTAAAGCATCCATCTTTGCTATTTCCTCATCAGAAAAATTCTCTCTTAATACTTTAATATCAAGACTATCTAACTGCATTTTTACTACCACCTTTCCTTGTATCTTCATTAAAACTAAATTTACTAAAATCATATTTTAGCATCTGTTCTTTTATATCTATTCCATATTTTTTCTTTAATACACCAGGTTGTTTTCCAAATACTTTATTTAGTTTATCATTTTCTATTAAAGGAATATTATTATCATTTAAATAATTTATTAAAGCAAAATTTTGACTTGGTGAAAACAACAAAAACGAAGTATTAAGATATCCATCAATTTTATAATACTCAGCCATTTTAAATAAAACAGGTAGTTTAGTAATCATTTGTTTAGATTTTGCTGCAACTGAAGATGTTAACAAATCTTTATATCTTATATCGTTCCAATATGACATTTGTAATAGTTTTTGAATATCTTCTATTTTAGCATGAGCTAATGTTGTTGATGTAAATAATTTAGGATATTTTTTAAATTCTTGACTATTTATCATTTTTTGAATTTCATTTATTTTAGCGTGAGCTAGCGTCTGTGACGTAAATAATTCAGAATGTTCTTTAAATTCTTGACTATTTATCATTTTTTGAATTTCATTTATTTTAGCGTGAGCTAGCGTCTGTGACGTAAATAATTCAGGATGTTCTTTAAATTCTTGGCTATTTATCATTTCTTGAATTTCTTTTATATTACCATGTGCTAGTGTTTCCGATGTAAATAATTCAGGATATTTTTTAAATTCTTGGCTATTTATCATTTTTTGAATATCTTCTATTCTAGTAAAAGCTAATGTGGTTGATGTGAATAACTCCGGATGCTCTTTAAATTCTTCACTATGTATCATTTTTTGAATATCCTCTATTCTAGCATGTGCTAATGTTGTTGATGTGAATAACTCAGAATATTTTTTAAATTCTTGGCTATTTATCATTTTTTGAATTTCATTTATTTTAGCGTGAGCTAGCGTCTGCGACGTAAATAATTCAGGATGTTCTTTAAATTCTTGGCTATTTATCATTTCTTGAATTTCTTTTATCTTAGCATTAGCTAATGTTGTTGATGTAAACAACTCTGGATGTTCTTTATATTCTTTGCTATTTATCATTTCTTTAATTTCTTCTA
>CAKPPW010000040.1 GCA_934177995.1 uncultured Bacilli bacterium | reverse complement strand
AGAGCAAAAAAGTGAATTTGTAGAAATACATATTCACTTTTTTATGTCAAGAATTATTTTTACCGAAACTCAAAATTAAATGATCATTTCATGTCTTTAACCTGAATAATACTCTTGTGGAACAAGGTCAATTAAATTATGATAATAATATCCACTATCAGAAGCAAATACTGCATCATGATATTTCACATTGATAAATAACAGATAATTAACAAATTCTTGTTCTGAATACAATCCAGCTCAATTTCAAATATTTCTTTATTTGCAACTGTCTTTTTAAGCCTATAATTACTCTTATATTTAGTAATTGTCTCTTTGTAACTATATAACATTCTCATAACCTAGGACAATTTCAAAGTAATTCTCGTCAAAAGTCACTATTTTGCCGAGAATTACTAAAATAGTGCTTGTTCTATTTTTATTAGCTATTTGCTTTTTCTAGGAAAATCACAACATTTTTCCTAGAAAAAATCAATTATGACTATTTTTCTTTATTTCCACATCTAACTTATAATATATTTAATAAATTTTGAAAATAGTTTTTAATTAAATAATTATTTTTTAAGATATCACATACTAATAAATAATTTAATTTCCAAATAATATACTTGTGTTTTTGACATCCTTATTTGATACAATCTTCTTTTTTCATATCTAATAAAAATTTATCAAAATCAGATTCAAATAGTTTATCTTGAACTACCCTATATTTTTCAAATTCCGATAGTGCAAAACTTTCAGCTACTTTATGAGAAACTTTTCCTGGATTATCTAATATATCTCGCTCGTTAAACTGTAAAAATATATCAAGTCTATTTTTCCAGTCTTCCATGGTCATTGGAATATGTCTTTCCGCTTGATCTTCAGCATAATCTAAATACATTGTAACTATTCTCTCTAGTGATTTAAGTTCATTCTTTGTTAAGTAATTTTTAGCAATAACAACATCACTTACCATTATTTTACCATTAGGTGAGTTTTTCCAATTCGTTAAGCCCATATGTTCTTTCTCGTGATTTGCACGTTCAACAATAACCTCTGCTGCTGTATTTCCATGAGTTGCATAATGCATCTTATTTTGAACTGTTTTAAAAAATTCTTGTGTTATTGGTGACTTAGAATTATAGTCCAAACTAGTAGAATATATGTCAGTAATTTTCTGATAAAAGTTTCTCTCACTAATTCTTATTTCCCTAATTTCTTGCAATAATTCATCAAAATAATTTTCATCTAGAAAAGAACCATTTTTAAGTCTTTCTTTATCTAGTACATACCCCTTAACAGAATATTGCTTTAGTACATTAATAGCCCATAATCTAAAATCTATTGCTCTTTGACTATTAACTTTAAAACCAACTGCAATAATAACATCTAAATTATAATATTTTGTATTTCTTTTTACCTCTCTTTGTCCTTCTTTTTGAACTAGTAAGAAATCCTTACTAGTTGCTGTTTCGTTTAGTTCTTTATTGCCATAAATATCTTTTAAATGCATAGTAATGTTATTTCTAGTAGTTCCAAATAGTTCGGCCATTAATTTTTGACTTAACCATACAGATTCATCATCAACTATAACCTCAATAGTTTTTTCTTTATTTTGCTTTGTAAATATTAAAAACTCAGCTGTAGAATTTCTAATTTGTAAATTTTTCATAATAGTTTCTCCTCTTTTATTGCTAATTATACTATACTTTTGTGCTTTCATCATCACTTTCGTAGTTATAATTGCAATATCTTCTTAACTATAAACTCACTTTTTATATAACTGTTATTCATAAATTAGAGCATTTATATTTGGCTATATAATACTATTTTTTATAATATGCTCCCAATCTAATTACCACTCATATACCGCACATCTAACTTATAATATATTTAATAAATTTTGAAAATAGTTTTTAATTAAATAGTTATTTTTTTAAGATATCTCGTACTAATTATTTTATAAAGAAAGAATAAATAAAATCTATTAAGAAAATTATAATAAATATATTAGTTAAAATTCTAGGTATCTTAGGTACTATCTTATCCAAGTATTTTCTTGCTATAAATAAAAATATATAACTAGCAATAACCCAACCGAGTGATACTTCAACTGCTATATATTTACCATAATTGAATCTAAAGCTACTATAATCCCAATAAGATTTATGAAGAAAAAATTCCACTAAGTGGCCACCAATTAATTCAAGAATAGTTAAGATAAAAAAATTTAATAATAGTGTTATTAAAATCTTTCCCCATTTAGAAATATTAAACTTAGTAAAAGCAAACTTTTCAATTAATAACATTACAATTATCCCAAAACCATATACTGGCATCCAAGGTCCTACAAATGGATTATTAGTTAAATGATGATGAAGAATTAAATGAAGAATATTTTCATAAATATAACCAATCACTGAAAAGATAAAAAAGTATGATAAATAATAATACATAATAATCACCATACTTAGTTTTTACATTTTAGTTTATTTATATACTTATTTTAAGAAAAAAGCCTTAGAAACAAAGCTCTAAGGTTTAACTACCAAGTACAAACACTTCCTAAAATAATAGCTAATAAGATATATAAAACTATAATTATAACGAAACTATTTCTAGGTTTAGAACATCCACAAGAAGTTGTTACTGGTTGATTATTTGAACAAGACATTTTAACACCTCCCCTTTAAATTAAATATAGGCACCTATAATGATTACTAGTAAGATAAATAGTACTAAAACAATAGCACTTGATGAATTGCAATTACCCATAAATTAATCCTCCTTTTTTTCTAGTGTTCACATTATTTTATGGTATTTTTTTAAATGTGTGATTGTTTGAAGGATGTTTTTTAGTGTTTTCCAAAATAATGGTAGATATCTATCCCTAACTCTTTATCCTCATCATCTAGGATATAACCATTTCTTAAGGCTACTTTTTTACTAGCTTTATTATTTTTATTTATTTTTAATTCTATATCATTTAGTCCTTTAATGTTTTCTATTAAATAAGGAGTTACTTGAGCTAATACTTTCTCACCATAACCTTTTCCTCTTAAGTCTTTATCAATGCTATACCATACTTCCACTACTCCAGTACTAGACATATCTAAAGTTCCAACTACACCAATATTTTTCTTATCTTTATTTACTACATATGACTTGCCTATTTCCATTTTATCATCTGATTCTGCTGCATGCTTATCAAGGAAAGAGATAAAGTTATGTGAGATATAGTTATTAATGTTCTTATCTCGATTAAGTTTCATTAGAAGACTATAGTGTTTTATCTTATCAATTTTTTCTAAATTAAAGTTTCTTAGTTTTATCATAATACACTCACCTTTTCTAAGTTAATAATACTTTTAAAGTAGTACTCTGTCAATTTATTTTTTGAAGAAGTTTTACACCATTTCTTGCTTATTTCTTAAAGGTTTGTTATCATTATATTGCATGTAGATAACATGAAGGAGGGAAATAACGTGCAAAAGAAAAAAGGTATAGCATTTCTATTACTTATAGTTTTAGTTTGTGCATTAGTTACAGGTTGTGGAAAGAAAGCTGAGCTTGAAAAGAATTCTACTATTGTTAAATATAAAGGTGGAAAAATTAAAGCAGAAACTTTATATGAAGATTTAAGAGATAAATATGGTATTAGTGTCTTAATTGATATGATTGATCATAATATTTTCGATAAAAAATATAAAACAACTGATGAAGAAACTAAGTATGTAGATAATCAAATAAGTCAAATGAAATCACAATATGGTGATAATGATGAAACTTTCTTAGCTGCTGTTAAACAATATTTAGGTGTAGAAAGTATTGATGAACTTCGTAAGATGATTTCTTTAGAATATAAGAGAAATTTAGCTGTTGAAGATTATATCAAAGATAATATTAAAGATGATGAAATACAAAAATACTATGATGAAGAAGTTATTGGTGATATGAAGGTAAGACATATCTTAATCAAACCAAAGACTACTGATGATATGTCTACTGAAGAAAAAGAAGATGCTGAAAAGAAAGCTAAAGAAAAAGCAGAGAAGTTAATTAAGAAATTAGACGATGGAGCTGATTTTGCTAAACTTGCTAAAAAGTATAGTGATGATACTGGTAGTAAAACTGATGGTGGTTTAATTGACTATTTCAACAAAGATAGTGGTATGGATGAAGCATTCTTAAATGCCTCTATTAAACTTGAAAAAGGTAAATATACAACTGAACCAGTTAAGTCAACTTACGGATATCATATTATTTTAAAAGTTGATCAAAAGAAAAAGGCTTCTTTAAAGAAATCAAAGGATGACATTCTAGATAAATTGAAGGATGAGAAACTTAATGCTGATGCATCACTTCGTTATGAAACTTTAATTGAAGTTAGAAAAAAAGCTGGTCTTGAATTTAAGGATGATTCTTTAAAGAAAGATTATGATGAATATATGAATAAACTAATAGATAATGCTAAATCAAGTAGTACATCTAATAGTTAATATTAAAGGAGCTAGTAATTAAACTAGTTCCTTTTTGAATAGTACTTATAATAACATAGTAAGTTCTTTTTTACTTAGACCAGTATACTTCATTATTTTATCTAATGATTCTTTTCCTTGAAGCATTATTTTTGCTATAGCTAGTTTTTCTTTATTAGCACCAGTTTTTTCACCTTCGACTAGTCCCAGGCTTTTTCCTTCGGCTAGACCCAAACTTTTTCCTTCAGCCAGTCCATCATCTCTGCCACTGGCATATTCAGAATTTTTCTCTTTTCTAATAACTGCTTCATAGTCATAGTAAGCATTAAATTCATCATTTAGTTTTAGTTTTTCAAGTTCACTCATTAGTATTAATCCCTCCTTATAGTTTCCTACTATTTCTTTTAATTGTTCCCTGCTCTCACTTGTTAAAATAGAACACAGTGTTGCAAGCTCATTCTTACCGTTATACTTAACGCCTTTAAAGTTACTTAAATATATCTCATAACTTTCTACACCATCTATTTTAGTATGATAAACACTATCTCTAAAACAGTAAGTCACTAACTTAGCATCTTTCTTTTCAAAGTAAGAATTGTTTAGACTTATTTGAACAACTTTTCTAGATTTGTAACTATCTCCGACATCATAACCACTTCCTGCCAATCTAAACAGATAATTATATTGTTTTCTTCTTGTCCATTTTGTTACTTCATAATTAACTTCTAGATTAACAATGGTATTATTTTTCTTAAATAATAAATCAAGACGATAATCTTTAATATTATTACCTGTATTTAATTCTTGATCTATTAATGTATAATCACTAAGATCTATACCCGTTGCCAAATAAATAAACTTATAAATGATATACCTTGTATCAGTACTTTTTACTAAATACTTTATAGTAGTATCATATAATGGTTTTATAAATTTCTTTGTCATATTCCTCCCTTCTTTGGACAAGTAGTTAAAGGATAACAGATATGAATATCACTTTGCAAATAGCCAATTTTCAAAATTCACTCTTCCAAATTAGGGGTTTTATTAAATTCAACCCTTCAATTTAGTAAATTGAGGGTATATTTTTACCGAGATTTACTAAATTAGCATCTGACAAAAAAATTTTCAATTATTTTATATCATAGATACTTATCTATTACTATAATTAAATAATAACTTCTTAATATTTTAACTTTTCCCGTACTAAAAAAGATAAAACCTGTTTATCCTTTATTCATCACCATAATTATAAAAGCCAAGAGAAGTCATTTTTTGTTTCACTTTATATTCTAATTTCCTACCTTCATATTTTCTTCCAAATTTGATTAATAACTTTTCATAAGTTCTCTTTGCTATCTCACTATCATCACTAAAGTCTGCTTCACTTAATGCTTTATTAATCAATTTCTTAGAAAACCCTTCACCAATCAAATCACTTTCAAGTTTCATCTTTAATACCTTATTACTCTTATCATGATTAGACCTTATCTTTTTATTTATTCTCTTAACTAACTTTTCTAATTCTATATCTTTAGAATAAGACTCTAAAGCCTTATCACAATCTTGTTCATCAACACCCTTTTGTAATAGCTGCCTCTTAATCTTACCTTTTCCCCAAGAGGTTGTTAATACTTTATTGTTTACATAACTAGAAGCATAACTACTATCATTTAAGTAGCCTTGACTTTCTAACTTTTCCGTAACAAATTCTATCTCATTATCAGTATATCCCTTACTTAATAAATATCTTGCTAGACTATCTCTTGTTTCAGCTTTCTTATTTAATCTTTCTAGTCCTTTATAATAACATTCATACTTTTTATTTTCTTCTAATAAACTAGGTAATAGTTTATCATCTATCTTCTTAGATAATAATAATTCATACTTTAAAATAATTTCTTCATAAAAAGAGTATATCTTTCCATTATCCATCACTAATTCATATAAACCTTTTTGTTTCATCTTAAACATCTTTATTGTCATTTTAACACCTCAATATTATTATACTTAAAAGGAAAGCTTTTTTAATCGCTTTCCACTACTGTTAATTTTCCCTCTAGAACTTCCTCTAAAGCTCTACCAATGTTTTTACTACATTTATACTCATTTTCTCGCAGTTGATAATGTTCATTTCTTGACATTTCTTTACTACGTCTTGCTGCAATATGGACAAGTTCATACTTAGAACTTACAATATTTAAAAGTTTATCAATAGAAGGATAAATCATATAGTATCACACTCCTTAGTATTATAATAATATGAATAAAAACAAATTACAAGCAAGATGACACTTTTAGACAAAAAGAAAGAGTAGTAATTAACTACTCCATACAAAGTTCTTTGATATATCTTTTAATTTCTCTATCTGTTAAGACAGCACCTTTAGAAACTATATTACCATCAATAATAAGTGCTGGTATAACATCTATTTTATATCTATCTTTAAGATTTTTTTCTATCTTTTC
>CAKPPW010000039.1 GCA_934177995.1 uncultured Bacilli bacterium | reverse complement strand
CTTTAGCAAAAACTATTATAGAAGAAGATAAGGGAACTATAGCAGTAGAATCAAATGAATCTAATACTAAGTTTACTATTAAATACTTTAAACTTACATTTGAATAAGTGAATTAAATTTATTTCTTTTGGTTGAAATATAAAAAAGGTTAAGACTTTTCCAGATAAATTTAGTAAACTATTAGTAGTTGTTAGTTACTAAAATATTGTTGTAATGGAGATAATATAATATGAAAGTTAATGCAAAAGAAATAAAGAGATTATCAGCAATTAAAAACTCAGTATATGATGATTTAAAAATTGATTTTTTGTATAATTCTAATCATTTAGAGGGAAGTACATTTACTAAGAAAAATTTATGGAAATTGTTATCTTTAAAAAAGGTAGAAGGTGAGCATTACTTAGATGATGTGATTGAAACAAAGAACTCATTAAATGTTTTTGATAAAGTTATAAATGATAGTGATAAAAAACTTGATAAATTTATGTTGTTTGATTGACATCGTGAATTAAAAAAAGATTCAGTTGATGAAGAAATACATAATACTGGTTGTTGGAAAAAGTATGAAAACAAACTAAGAAATATTGATTTAAAGTTAGCTTATCCAGATGAAGTTGATAATCTTATGTTTAATTTACTAATGGACTGGAATGAACTTATGAATCCAACAATAGAAGATATAGCAAAGTTTCATTATCGTTTTGAATTAATTCATCCTTTTCAAGATGGCAATGGTAGAATAGGAATATTTATAATACTAAAACAGTGTATTGAAAGTGATATTGATTTAATTGCCATTGATAATGAATATGAAAAAGAATATAAAGAAGCTTTATATAAAGCTCAAAAAACGGATGATGTTTCTTTTCTAGTTGAAGTATTTAGTAAGTGTCAAAAAAGATTAGATGAAAAAATGATAGAATATAAAAATACCATTGAGTTGGTTAAGAGAGAAATAGAAAGTGAAGACAGATGATAGGCTAATGTCTTTTTTCATATATAGCATTAAATTAATTTTAATTTTAGTCTTTCTTTGCTATAATATAGTAGAAATGTGGTGATTAAACTTGAATATATATAATTTAACAAAAGAAGAAATGATTAGTTATGTTCTAGATAAAGGATATAAGAAGTTTTATGGAGAAGAATTATTTACTTGGTTATATCAAAAAAGAGTTACTAATTTAGATGATATGACTAATCTAAAAAAAGAATTTAGAGAAATGATAAGTGAAGACTTTGTCTTTGGAACGGTTAAACTAACAGTAGTAGAAAAAGATAAAGATGTAGAAAAATACTTATTTACCTTAAAAGATAATGAACATATAGAAGCAGTATTAATGAAACATGATTATGGTCTATCATTATGTATTTCTTCCCAAGTAGGATGTAATATGGGATGTAAGTTTTGTGAGTCTGGTAGAAGAAAGAAACAGAGAAACTTAACGACTGGAGAGATGGTAGAACAGATACTTTTAATAGAAGATAACTGTGGCATGCGAATTAGTCATGTAGTAGTAATGGGAATAGGAGAACCATTTGATAATTATGATAACTTATGCAACATGATAAAAATTATTAATGACCCGAAAGGACTTGCTATTGGAGCTCGTCATATAACAGTATCTACTTGTGGAATAGTGCCAAAGATTAAAGAATTTGCTGACTTTCCTTATCAAGTGAATCTTGCTATATCTCTTCATGCCCCAAACGATAAATTAAGAAAAGAAATAATGCCGATTGCAAAAGCATATTCTCTTAGTGAGTTGATGGATGCTCTTAACTACTATATTAAAAAGACTAATAGAAGAGTAACTTTTGAATATATATTATTAAAAGATGTCAATGATAGTGAAGAAAATGCTAAAGAGTTAGTTAACTTAATAAAAGGAATGAATGCTTATGTTAATTTAATACCTTATAATGCGACAGAACATTTACAGTTTAGTAGATCAAATACTTTAAAAATTGCTAAATTTTATGATATACTTAAGAAGAATAATATTTGTGTTACCATAAGACGGGAGTTTGGTTCAAAAATAAGTGCCGCTTGTGGGCAGCTAAGAAGCAAGAAGGAGGAAGTATGAAGACATTTTGTTTAACAGATCCTGGTAAAGTAAGAGATCATAACGAAGATAGTGTTTTAATAATAAATAAAAAGTCAGGAGATGTTTTGTTAGCGATAGCTGATGGAATGGGGGGCCATTCGGCTGGAGAAGTAGCTAGTAATATTGCTATTAGTTACTTAGGTAATCATTTCCAAGAAAGCTTTGAACATAAAGATAAGCTAGGAGCTGCTTCTTGGCTAAGAGATAGTGTAGATTCCATTAATAGATTGATTTTTGAACATGAGAAAACTCATCCGGAGAGTAAAGGAATGGGAACTACCTTAGTAGCAGCAATAGTAACAAAAGATTATATTTTATTTGGTAATATAGGAGATTCCTCAGGATTTGTTATGAAAGGTGGTCGTCTTCATAAAGTAACATATGATCACACCTTAGTAAACTTATTAGTATCTGCTGGAGAATTAACCGAAGAAGAAGCGAAAGATCATCCTAAGAAAAACGTATTAATGAAAGCACTTGGAGCCAATGAAAAGGTTGATATTGATATATTCGATTGTGATATGAATATAGATGAGGTATTACTATCAAGTGATGGACTTACTAATATGTTAGAACAGACTCAAATAGAAGATGTTTTAAATGAAGATATAGATATAGAAGATAAAGTTATTAAATTAATAAGAAAGGCTAATAATCGTGGAGGAACAGATAATATTTCTGTTGCTTACATGCAATTAGGCGAAGAGGGTGAAGAAAAGTGATAACAAAGGGGCAAAAAATAAATAATCGTTATGAAATAATTCGCACTATTGGTGAAGGTGGAATGGCGAATGTTTATCTTGGTTATGATACTATACTAGATCGTAATGTAGCGATAAAAGTATTAAGAGGAGACTTATCAAGTGATGAGAAATTTGTAAGAAGATTTCAAAGAGAAGCTTTATCAGCATCTAGTCTTTCCCATCCTAATATAGTGGAAGTTTATGATGTTGGTGAAGATAATGGACTATACTATATCGTTATGGAATATATTGATGGAAAGACTTTAAAACAACTTCTTAAGAAACGTGGTAGTTTAACACTTAGTGAAGCAATTGATATCATGCTACAAATAACTGATGGTATGGCACATGCTCATGATAGTTATATTGTTCATCGAGATTTAAAACCACAAAATATTATGATTAAAGATGATGGACAAATCAAGATAACTGATTTTGGTATAGCAATGGCTTTAAATGCTACCCAACTTACCCAGACTAATTCTGTAATGGGAAGTGTTCACTATTTACCACCAGAACAAGCAGCAGGAAAAGGTTGTACTATTCAAAGTGATATTTATTCTATGGGAATTATTTTCTATGAGTTGTTAACCGGTGAGTTACCATTTAAAGGTGATAGTGCTGTTGAAATAGCATTAAAGCAAATGAAAGATCCACTACCTGATGTTCATAAGATGAATAAAGATATACCACAGAGTATTGAAAATATTATATTAAAAGCAACAGCAAAGAATCCGAAGAACCGTTATCAAAACGTTAGAGAAATGTATCAAGACTTATTAACAGCACTAAACGATGATAGAATGAATGAAGAGCCTTATGTTTATCCTTATAAAGAACATGAAGTGGATGATGCTACTAAAGTGATGAAACCAATTGATGAAGGAGAACCTATTGCTACGCCAATAGTAGATGAAACTGAGAAAAAGACTAATAAATGGATTAAGATTCTAGCAGGAGTACTTGCTGGTATCGCTCTTATTTGTATAACTGTCTTCTTTATTATTCCAGCTGTTATCACAGAACCTGATGTAATAGTACCAGATGTTAGTAATCTAACTGTATCAAAAGCCGAGAAAAAGCTACAAGATAAAGGATTTGAAGTAGCTACTAAGATAAAAGAAGTAGCCAGTGATAAGATAAAAGAAGGAAAAATAGTTAAGACTGATCCGGAAGCTGGTAGAAGTATTAAGAAAGGAACAACTATTACTCTATACCGTTCTAAAGGAGAAGATAAATATACGGTAAAAGATTATACTGGTCAAAACTATATAGCAGTTCAAACTGAACTTGAAAGCCTTCATGGTATAGATGTTACTATTGAGAAAAAAGATGTTGATACTTCTCGTGAGTATGATGAACAAGAAATAGTTGGTCAAAGTGTTAAGAAAGGGGAAAAGCTTGCTAAAGGAGATAGTATTATTCTCTATATTCCAAATATTAGTGAGGTTTATCCTGATATGCAGTCTGAAGGTTGGGGAAGAGAAGATGCTGAAGCCTTTGCTACTAAGTATAGTTTAAATATAACTTTCCAAGAAGAAGAAACAACCGCTTATGAGGAAGGTAAAGTAATTAGACAAAGTAGAGCAGCAGGAAGCCCAATCATCAAGAATGCTAATATAACTGTAACAATTGCTAAGAAACCAAAAGAAACTATTACTAAAGATGATAGTAGTAAAGATAATACTAATAAAGATAACACTAATCAATCATCTAACAATAATAGTTCATCTAGTAAAGACCAACAAAGTCAAACTAGTTCAAGCAATAATACTAAAAATCAATAAGGGGGATTTTCTTAATGAAACAAGGACAGATTATAACACTACAAAAAAATAGGTACATTGTAAAAAGTGATGATATAAAAGTTTCTTGTGTAATAAGAGGGAAAATTCATAAACAACAACTTCTTCCACGTGTGGGAGATTTTGTTTTGTTTGATGAAAATAAACAAGTCATTGAAAAAATATTACCAAGAAAAAATAGTTTTTTAAGACCATTAGTAAGTAATATAGATCAAGCTATAATTGTAACTAGTGTCAAAGAACCAGACTTTTCCCTATCATTACTTGATAGACTTTTAACTTTGATGGAGTTACATAAAGTAGAAGGAGTTATTTGTCTTACTAAATTAGACTTAATAGATAAAGAGAAAAAAGATACTATCTTCAAGACCATGAATTATTATAAAGAACTAGGTTATAAAGTAGTAACTAATAATGAGTTAGATAAAATAAAGGAGATACTTGAAAATAAGACTAGCGTCTTTATTGGTCAAACAGGAGCGGGTAAGTCAACACTTTTAAATAAATTATCACCTGAGTGGAACTTAAAGACGGGAGAAATATCTAAAGCCTTAGGTAGAGGAAAACATACAACTAGAACAGTAGAGTTATATGACTTTCTAGATGGACAAGTTCTAGATACCCCTGGCTTTTCTGCTCTTAACTTTGAAGGCTTTACTAAAGAAGAGATAAAAGACTCTTTTAGAGAGTTTACTAACTATTCTTGTCCTTTTAAGGATTGTTCTCATACCAAGGAAGGTGAATGTGAAATTAAAAGACAAGTTAGTTTAGGAAATATATTAGAAAGTAGATATAATAATTATTTACAATACTTAAAGGAGGTAAGTAAATGTTAGTTAGTGCATCATTTTTAAGTAGTAAAGATATACCTAAGTTTTTAACTAAACTTAATGATACTGATATTAATTATATTCATGTAGATGTAATGGATGGGGCTTATGTCAAGAATAAGACTATGCCTTTTAGACAGATGAAGCATATTAGTGATTATACTAGTAAAAGATTAGATGTTCACTTAATGGTTAAAAATCCTCTTAAGTATATAGATGACTATGCTTCACTAAATACAGAGTATATTACTATTCATAAAGATATAGATGATGATTTATTAAAGTGTTTAAAAGAAATAAAGAGTTATTATATAAAAGCTGGTATTGCTCTGAAAAATGAAGATGAGATAAAAGATATTATTCCATATCTACCTTATATTGACCTAATCTTAGTAATGTCAGTTACTCCGGGGGCGGGGGGACAAGCTTTTCAGGAGGAAGCAGTTGACAAACTAAAAGAGCTAAAAATCTTAAAAAATGAATATAAAGGTAAGTTTTCTTTCATAATTAATGTAGATGGTGGTATAAATAATAATACTATTGCTAAGGTAAAAGATTACACTGATATGGTAGTAAGTGGTAGCTATTTAGCAAATTCTATTAACTTGCAAGATACAATTGATACTTTACGATAGACAAAAAATAGTTTATAATGAAGAAGAATAGGAGGGCTAATTTATGGATAATGAAAATAATACTAATCAAACTAATAATCAAAATGTAGTTCCTAATATCAATGTTAGTAATGATACTACTCAAAATATAAATGTTGTTAATGATACAAGTACTATTCCTGTAGTAAATGAAAATGATATCCAGCAAGAACAGTCTATACAGCAAACTCCACAACCACAGGAAACTAATGGTTCAACTTCATCAAAATCGACTCCAAAGGTAGTAAAAGTAGAACACATAAAAGAAGTAGTAAAAGAAGTAAAACCCAAAGATACTAATTCAAAAAAAGAAAAAGTAAAAGAACAACCAAATAATGATACTCCACAAAAAGAAGTGGTGATAAAGAAAAGTGGTGGTTTTTTTAGTAGATTTATCTTATTTTTATTTATAATTTTCTTATTTGCCTTTGTTTATTACTTACCAGAGATAAGTCAATATATTGAAGATTATAAAAAACAAAAAAATGGTATAGATGATGGTTCAATGAAAAGTGGTACTATGACTTGTACATTAACTAAAGACAATAATGATAATCTAAGTACCGTTTATGAAACAACTTTTACTTATACTAAGAATAAATTAAAAAAGACAGAGCAAATAACCTCTTATAAGTTAAAAGATGATGCAATTAGTACTGCTACTTTAGATGAGTCAGAAAATGAATGTCAAGAATTGAAGTCAGCCTTAACTGGTGTAAGTGGTATAGAAGTATCTTGTTCAAAAACGGCTGTTTTACAAAAAACTACTCAAACTATTGATTATACTAAGTTTAATGCAGAAGAAGTTACTACTAATATAGCAGAATTTAAAGGGTTTTATCCCGAGTATCAATTAGATCAAAGTATAGCAGGTATTAGAAAGAATTTAGAAGAAGCAGGATATAGTTGTCAAGCTAGAGAATATTGATGTTAATTGACACATAAAAATGTACAAATACTATACCTAAAGCTGCAAAATAAAATGTAAAAAATATGTTTGATAAACTATTGATTAACCTTATTATATTTGATAAGATATAGTTGTAGAAACTAAGGAAATGGTAAAAAGTGTACATTTTAATTCACAAATAAGCAAAAAACAAGAAAGTAGAGGTGACCCACTCATGGATAATATAAGT
>CAKPPW010000038.1 GCA_934177995.1 uncultured Bacilli bacterium | reverse complement strand
GTAAACGGTAAACACTTTCCAAAGGTCTTCTTACTAATTATAACAGTAGTTAAATTAGCTAATAAAAAGTAAACTAATATAGTAAGAAAACTAACAAGATTCATAAGTATCACTCCTCATATATATATTACATTTTTTATTTTCTTTTGTAAACAAATACTTTTATCTTACCAATTGATTGACAGTCCTAAACTGCTTATATAGTTTTTCACTCCATTTCTAATCTTTACACTTACTTTTCTTTTAGAAATGAAATCAAATATTACCTTTCTTAGATAATCAATAATAATACCAATAATAAATATAACTAAGGTTATAAAAAACATATAGAGAATAAACCTTAAGGAATATATGTTTCCATTATCTATCTTAAATAATTTATATATTCTTGTCCTTATATACATATTTTCGTGAAAGATATAAACACCAAGCGATAAAGCGGAAATTTTATTAATAAATTTACTTTTAATATTAATTTTTTCAAATACTAAAAAGATAGACACAGCTTGAATTATTACTAAAGGATTTTCATAGTTTAATTTTTCTGTAATAAAGTTACTAAATATTTCATGAAAGACACTATTAATTCCTACTAGATAACTAGCTGTCTTTGATAAACAAAAGTTAGAAATAGCCATTAAGAAGTAGATAAAGATAAGAATCAAAATATAACTATTATTAGTCATTTTCTTAAATAGATAACTCTCTTTTATTGGATATTTTCTAAGATAGGCTCCAACAAAATAGAGAAAAACAAAGTTAGTTAGTGAGAAGCCACTATTATAAAAGAAAAATTTATTACCAGAATTATAAGGGATTAAACTAAATAAAATAAAACAACAAATTAATAATTTCTTATATTTAGATTGATCCATATTATCAATAATTATATTTAAGAATGGGGAAATAGCATAAAGTAATAAATATATATTAATAAACCAATAGTCACCAATAAAATTTACAAAAATATTTTTAACTATCTCCACTTTACTCAAAGTTATAACACCAGTAAGACTAAGTACTAACATAATTACAATCGTATAAAATAGACACTGTGCTATTATTTTTAACATCTTTGACATCTTAAAATTTGACTTACTTTGAAAGTAACCAGTTAACAAAACAAACAAATCCACATGAACTACTATTAATAACTGAATAAACTCTACAATAACAGTAAGAGTTTTATTATTACTATTAGTTAAAATATTACCTTTATCAATCACATGATACAAAACGATGAAAAACATACAAAGAATTCGCATCAATTCAAAATTAGATTTCCTTACCTTGTCTTTACCCATCAAGTTTCCCCCTACTACCTTGTCTTCTATTATTAAGATAAGTATATCATGTATTTAGCTCAAAAAAAAGAAAATAACTATATTTTTGCATTATTTTCTTCTGATTTCTTATAAAATTTATTAATTAGTTTAGCAAATTTTCGAGGCCAAAACTTTTCAAATATTAATAAGTCTTCCTTTGTTCTAACTCCTTCGCTAATTATTTTAGTAGTTGTTGTTGTCTCATCTATTCTATGTCCCATTAGCTTATCACTAACAAAGACAAATCTTCCTTTCATTTTTGATAACTTTTCCCACGCATACCAATCAATATCACATTTCATCTCTACTTCAAACTTATCTTTTGGTACATTTCTTTGGACATAAGTTACAGCAGGACAACTAATAGCATTACCAAACCTAAGTATCCATCTTTTAAAGAATTTATATTTTCCTAAACTTTTAAATTTTAAAGGAAATAATAAAATTCTTTTTATCACTAAATTTTTATTAGAATATTCTTTTCTATCGCCTTTAATCTCATAATAGTCAGTAAAGATTATACTAGCATCATTATACTTTCTATACATATCAACTACTGATTTAGAATAATCATAATCATATATATCATCTTGATGAGCAATAGTTACTAACTCACTCTTAACACAATTAGAGGCAAAGTCAAAGTCTTTTCCTATTCCCTTACCTTTATTAGGATTAACTTTTATTTCTAAGTTATATTTCTTAGCCATATCATTTATATATTTATTAGGAGTAGAAGTAGCAATAACGACATTACTCTTATAGTGCTGATTTAAAACTGATTTAATACATTCTTCTAGATAGCTAGACTCTTTATATGCTAATACAACAAAGGTATGAACTTTCTTTTTCATTCTTTATCACCTAACTTCTTTTGTCTTTTATTAAGATAAATTCTTATATAAACTTTATATAACTGTTCATAAAATATATTTACTTTCGTAAGTCTTTTCAAAAAACCAATAATCCATCCTGATAAATACAAATCTTTAAAAAATGTTTTAGGTTTTCTAAGATAATAAGTTATTTTTTTTGGTTTTGCCAAATAGATAATATCATCTTCTAAAAACTTGAAATCACCAAACTTTTCTACATCCTTAAGAGTTGGATGATAAGCAAATTTCATCATATTATAAAAACTAAGTCTTTCGTCAATCTTTAAAATATATTTAATGTCTGAGCTTGTAAAATCAACAATAAACTTTAAAGCTCCTTCTTGAATCTTTTCATAAGAATTCTTCTCTATTCCTTCTTTATATTCATAATCTAATAAAACTGGTTCTATTTTATCATTAACTTTCTTATAAGTTTTAACTGAGCCATGTGGTGCTAAAAACATACTTTCAAAAATTGAATTAATTACTTTTAAACATATATAAATATCATCGTTTTTAATTTCATCAAATAAAAAGCCATTCATCTTTATTTTACCAATATTTTTACTTTCTTTTAAAACTCCTACATAGTAACCATCTACTTTTATATTTTGTTTAGAAGCTTTAATAACATTATTGAAAGCCATCTGCATATTTCCATTCCAACCTATATCAATGATAGAAGATGAAGAGTCAAATCCTTCCTGTTTCATATACTGAAGTAATAAATCATATTCCCTCTTAGAATTTTTATAAATTAATGGTTTTACTTTTTCAAACAACAAGGTGAATTTTTCTTTAAATAAATCTTCATACTTTACTTCTTGTTCTAAACTATAGCCTTGTTTTTCTACAATTTCTTGATAATCTTTTTTCTCTAGTCCTAGCTTTCTAAATAAATTACCCACTTTGATATAATCTCTTATATAAAGTTTATCAGTCATTTCCTTTAAGTTATCACATAACCACAAAGTAGGTACTATTAAGGCTCTTCTTGAAGCATAAAAGTAATTAGTTTTGTTTTCTTTATCAACTAAGCGATAGGCTTTAGAAATAAGATAACCATCACGAGATAAGAAAAACATCTTATCTTTATTTTTAATATTTTCTTTTAAATAATTAGCAAACCCATACAAAATCGGTCCAAAAGTTTCATACCCCATATTAAAATAATAATCATCCTTAATATCTATATTATTAGAAATAAACTTTTCTAATAATTTATATTCATTAGTCTTTATTTTTTTATTATAAAAAGAGTTATTACTTTTATTTTTAATATGAATAGCCTTTATCTTTTTTTGTTTAGGTCTTAGATAATCACTTATAATATTATCACCAATATGAATAATTTTTGTAGGAAGAATATTTAAGTCTTTTAAGATATAATCAAACAAAGTACCACTACTCTTTCTTTTATTATATTTAGATGATAGATATAGTTTATAATATTTAATATTATTTTTCTTAAGTATTTTAATAATAGTTTCTTCATCTAAATACATATCAGAAGTAATGATTATCTTTTTACCTAATGAACTAGCTTTAGCATAATAATCATTAATTATATTATTATTTCTTACACAAACATTAATTTCCACTTCTTTTTCTAAAGCTAATAGCTTTTTACAAACATCTTTAGAATAATAATTTTCTAACTCTTTATATATTAAGTTAATATCTGCTTCTTCCATTTCACTATTATTTAAAGAAGCCTTTCTTTGAGCTAATAATCTATTAGTTTTAAAGTCACTAATCTTTTTTTTATTTAAAGAATTGTACTTACTTTCAACTATTAAAAAAACATCCTCTGGTTTTAAAACATTTCTAACAATTAAAGTATCAAATATATCAAAAGAAATATAATCATATTTAGAAAAATTCATAAGAAACCTCCTATAACATCTTGAATAAGAATAGTATACGTAAAGCTAATTCTTCACTTAATTTTAATCTTAATCTATGGGGATAAAATATTCTTTTAAAATAATTTACAAAAGTATCTTCAGTGAATATATTAAGCATTTTTTTATCTTCTTCACTTAATTTATCATTGTATAAGGATTTATATTCTTTTAAAATTTCTTTTAACTGCAGTAAGTTATCTTTGTTCTTTCCAAAAAATCTTTTAAGACGCCACACAAATAAAGTTAGTTTACTATGATTTGAATAAGTGACAGCATTTTCTTGTCTTCTATATAAAACAGATACTTTTGAACTATAGATAAACTTACCTACGCCACAAGCAACTTGTGCAAACCAAGCATCATGATAATAAATCCTCTTTGGTCTATTAGCATAAATAAAATCTTTTAAGGCTTTATTAAAACCAATATTGAATCCTAAAGGCCAGTAATCATAAATAACATTTCTAAGTTTTACCTCTTTCGGTAGTTTGGGAGAATGAGACATAAACTCTAAATTTGAAGTACAATTATCATATGCTCCAAAGTGTAGAACTGGTGTTTTTGAATCAAACTCTTCCATTTTTGCTATAGCATCACTTATCTTATCTTTTAACCAAACATCATCTTGGTCACAGAAAAAGAAATAATCTCCTTCTTTTACTTGTTCTAGTAACTTTACAAAACAATCAGGACATTTTAATGATTTACCACCATTAGGTATCACAATCATCCGTCTTCCTTTAACTTTCTTTTTAGCATAAGAAGCAATAATTTCTCTAGTTTTATCAGTTGAGCCATCATCTCTTGTATAAATATCTATCAAAGGATATGTCTGATTATATAAACTATCTAATAGTTCTTTTAAATATTTTTCTCCATTATAAGTTGCTAATATTATAACTGCTTTTTTCATAAACTAATCTCTCCTATATTTTTTTAAACCAATTATATAAATTATTATATATAAAACTAGTAATAATAACATTGTTAATAAATATGTGGAAGAAGCTCCAAAAACCAAATATTTTTTAACTAGGATATCAGATATAACTAAATCAAAGATAGTAGCAATTAGAAAGACAATTAACTGGGATAATGTATTTCTAATTATTATTAGTGATGAGGAAAGTATTACCGTAATACCATATAAAGTAGCACCAAGTATTATCATTAACAACTCTAATAAATAATCACTAAGTTTTATATTATAAACAAACTCTAAGACTGGTATTCCTAGAAAATAAGCTACTACAATACAAATGATTCCCATTATAAATAATGATAGTGATAATTTTATTGTAACTTTATTAAATTCTTTTTTACTAATTTCTAAACTGTCTTTTAATTTAGTTAAATATGGTTGAATAACAAATTGAGCTAAAAGGGCTATTAAAGTTGAAGGCATAATTATTATTCCAAAGATAGTCTGATATTTATCAGCAAGAAAATTATCAATAGAATATCTTGAAGCATTAATTACATACTGAGTTAAAATAGTAAAAGCAAAAGTATAAAATCCTCCTACTAAAATTGTCTTAAGAGCTAATTTATCAAATTTTTGCATTTTAAAATCTACTAGTCTTAAATTTTTAAAATCATAGAAAATAATAACTAAAATATTAATAACAATTACTCCTAATACTGAAAAGAAAATGTTTTTTGTTAATAAATCAATTATTATAAAGATGATTAATCCTATCACGGCTTTTACAAATAAAGACTTACCAACTTTATAAAGTTGATCATGTTTTTGAATAATAGCATAAACACCTTCACTAAAGGCTTCTAATACCTTAAAAATAGTTAAACTAAAAATTATAATAGATTTACTAATATCATAATTTTTTATAATACAAAAAACTAAACTTGCAAGAAACATAATTAAACAAGTAATTAATTTAGAATAGATATAATCACTATCAGAAACCAATTTATCATTATCAGTTACTTGATAAGTTCTCCCTGAATAAATACCAATTATATAAAATAAACAAGCAGTAGAAAAAGCAAAAGTAAATAGTCCTGCTACATCTTCACCATTTATTCTAGTAACTGTTATCATAAAAAATAAGGAATTAAAGGCACATAAGGTACTACCAATTATATTCCAAAGAAAATTTTTACGCATATTACTTTTTTCTTTCATTTAATTTTACCTCTTGTTTTAAAATAGATAACTCTTGAATTAACAAAGTAGTTTTTTTCTTTTGACCTGCTATCATAACAGTTAAAGCCATTGTTAATAATAAAAGTATTGCTATTAAGACACCAATTATTAAGTTTGACATAGCTTGAAAACCAAGTTTTGTTGAAATAAAACCAAACAAATTAGGGAAAACAGCTACTAATAATATTAGTAAGGCGAAAAAATACCAAAGTAGTGAATACTTTTCTGGTATTCTCCCTTTCTTTAAGATATGAGTTGTAAGTATTATTAAAAATAGAGAAACAGCTATTAAAGTAATAGTTAAACTTAACGACATCTTCTATACCTCCTTATCTTAATTACTAAAAGAGCTAAACAAACATTAAGCATATAATAAATATTTTTCCAAGCTCTAATAGAAGATATACCACCCTCACGTTCATTCATTTCAACTGGTACTTCTACTACTTTATATTTTTTCTTTAATACTTCAGCCGTAGTAACTGGTTCTGGATATTCGCTAGGATATGATAAGGAAAAATCATATATCAACTCTTTAGAGCAAGCTCTAAAACCACTAGTTGTATCATATATCTTTTTACCGGTTGCAAATCTCATAAAAGAAGAAATTACTCTAATTCCAATTCTTCTAGCAAAAGTAGATTTAAAAGTATCTAATTCTCCTACAAATCTAGACCCAATTACCATATCAGCTTTTTCATCTATTATTGGCTTAGTAATACTATCTACATATCTAACATCGTGTTGTCCATCGCCATCAAACTGAACAGCTATATCATAATCATTATAATAAGCATATTTATAACCAGTCTGTACCGCTCCACCTATTCCTAGGTTATGAATCAAATCAATATGCGGAATATTATTATCTTCTAAAATAGATTTAGTATTATCTTTAGAACAATCATTAATTACTATACAGTCATAACTAGTTTTATGTTTCTTATTATAATCCATCACTTTATTATAGGTTTTTAAAATATTTTCTTCTTCATTATAAGCTGGTATTATTATTAGTATTTTTTTCATATTTTCACCTTCATCTAACACAATTTTACTATATCTTATCATTTAATAGCAATAGCAAAAACTATCATCATTAAAAGAATGAAAGGAATAGTTAATA
>CAKPPW010000037.1 GCA_934177995.1 uncultured Bacilli bacterium | reverse complement strand
ATGTACTTCAATACCAATTGTTGCTTTATATTCACTCATCTTTGATACCCTCTTTCTATAAAGGATGCTAATTGATAGATTGTCGCTTCATCAAAACTGTTACCAATGATATGTAGTCCATATGGTTTACTAGACTTAGGTGCTACTGGAAGAGATAATCCAGGTAAACCTGCCATATTAACTGGTATTACTAATACATCATCTAAGAATGATTTCATCGGGTCAGACATATCACTATCTAATCTATAAGCAGTAGTAGTAGTTACGGGTCCAATTACTAAGTCATAGTTTGCAAATACCTTATCAAATTCTTTCTTAATATCATCACGAATAGATAAAGCCTTATCATAATATATTTTAGCATTAGCACCACTTAATAAGTAACTTCCTACCATAATACGACGTTTAACTTCTCTACCAAAACCTTCTTGTCTAGTTTTTAAGTACATTTCTTCTAAATTATCATAGTTTTCTGTTCTATAGCCATATCTTACGCCATCAAAACGAGCTAAGTTACTACTTGCTTCCCCCATAGCAATGACTTGGTATAAGGTTACTGCTTGATCAAGATATTTCATATCAATATAATCAACTACTACACCATTTTCTTCTAAGAATTTAATAACATTCTTAATTCTTTCTCTTATCTCATTTGCTACTATATCACTCATAAAATAATTAGGAACAGCTACTCTTAAACCTTTAACGGATGTATTTATCTTTCTTGCAAAATCTTCTTTTTCTTTATTAGCACTAGTTAAGTCTTTATTATCTTCTCCTACTAAAACGTTTAATAACTTAGCATTTTCTAAGACATTTCTAGTCATTGGTCCTATTTGGTCTAAGCTTGATGCAAAAGCAACTAATCCATAACGAGAAATTCTTCCATAAGTTGGTTTCATTCCTACTATTCCTGTGTAACTTGCAGGTTGTCTAATACTTCCCCCTGTATCACTTCCAAGTGCTAAGAATGTTTCATTACTAGCAACACAAGCTGCACTTCCACCAGATGATCCTCCTGCTATTAAGGTTTTATCAACAGGATTCTTAGGTGCTCCAAAGTAACTGGTTCTACTGGTTGATCCCATAGCAAACTCATCCATATTAGTCTTTCCAACAATAATCATTTTAGCATCTTTTATTTTTTTGATAACTGTAGCATCATAAATAGGAACAAAATCAGAAAGCATTTTAGATGCACAAGTAGTCCTTAAATCTTTAGTCATAATATTATCCTTAATAGCAATAGGAATACCAAAGAATAAATTATCTTTATCTACTTCTCCTAAATTACTAGCTTCTTCAATCGCTTTATCATTTATAGTAATAAAAGCATTCAAGTCTTTATTCTCTTCAATTCTTGCAAGTGACTCCTTAACAAGATCTACTGGTGTTATTTTCTTATCTACTAATAAAGAGTGAATCTCTTCTAAACTTAAATCTAAATATCTATTCATTAATCATCACCGGCACTTCCACAAAATTTCCATTCTTAGCTGGAGCATTAGCTAAAGCTTCTTTAGCACTTATCATTTCTCCTACTTCATCTTCTCTTAATTTAGCTTTATTAGAACTAGGAGTAAACATCAACTCATCATCATAACCTTTTATATCAACGATTTTTTTAACTTCATCTAATAATTTCTTTAACTCTACTTGAAAAGTTTCTCTTTCACTATCACTCATTCCAATACGAGCTAGATGTGCAATATGATCTACTTCTTCTTTTGTTAACTTATCCATCTTCCTCAATTCCTTTCGTTTCTTATTATACAGTTTTTTACTCAAAAAGAAAAGAACTAGTTGATTCTAAATTGTTTGTTTCTTAGCTAAATGCTATACTCATTATAGAAAGGAGAAAAAGACTATGAATGGAAACATTACTATTAAAGAGAAGAAAAGTAAAGGTCCAGTTATCATTATTATTATCTTAGTATTAGTAATCGTTGGTCTATCAACTTATATTCTAAGTGATAAAGGTATTATCTTTACAAATAAGGAAGAAAAGACTGAATCTAATAAGAAGAATACTACTACAAAAACAGATAAGAATACTAACTCTGATGATAATACTACTAAAGGAGAAGATACTATCAAGCCACTTGATCTTAGTAAATGTTTAAATAACAGTACTAATACTTATAGTGATCAAAGTGAAGCTCCAGCAAGTAAATATGGTCTTTCAATGAGTATTAATCAAGATAAGATGAGTGTTACTCTAAATATTGATTGGGCTACTTTTGGACCAATTAGTGGAGCAACCGCTTATGTAGGTACTGTAAAAACTTATCAAATAACTGGTTTCACTAGTAAAGTTAAAGCTGCTTATATTGGCGATGTTGGTCAAGATGCTACTGGTATCACTCTATTCTTTTTAATGGAAGATAATACTGTTAGTTATATGCCAATGTTCATTTGGAAACAAGATACTCAAGGTAATATATATCAGGTAATGAACTATACTAATGATAATTTTGTTATCAAAGGTGTATTACCTACTGCTAAAGATGTAATTAATTTATACATTGCTAATGCCTCAAATGGTAGTGGTTATATAACAACTATTGCTGCTACTAAAGATGGTAGTTTCTATGACTTAGGTCTATTATTCACAAATAAAGATTATTAGGAAGGAAATTTACTACTCCTTCTTTTTTTGATCTAATAAAAAAGATGTCTACTCTAAAAACATCTTTCTCGTAATAAAGTTAAATACCATTACAATAGCAGTCGCTACTATTTTAACAATTAAATAACTAATTCCCATAACATCTGATCCTAACCACATAATTATTTCTGTAATTATTAGACCAACAATACTAAGAACAATAAAGATAATAAAATTAGTCTTTTCATTTTTCTCTTTATTAACATCAAATACCCATTTAACACTTGCTATATAGTTATATATAACAGATATTGTAAAAGCAATAGCAGCAGATAGCAAGGTATTAAGATGAAATACTTCTTTACAGATTATTAAGGAAAGATAATCAATTATAAAGGCGATTCCCCCTACTATTCCAAATTTAAATATTTGAATTAACAATTTTTCTGTCTTACTATTTACTTTTAGATGAAATAGTTTTAAACATTTCTTAACAAATAAGGCTGACTTATCCTTCTTCATTTTCATCCTCCTACATAAAATAAATAATTATTATTGAAATAGCACAAATATTTTCAAAAATTAAAAATGATTCTAAATACTTACTATTACTTTTCCCATTTAATACTATTTTTTTATTAGCTAAAACTAAAGATATTAATAGTAATAATGGAATAAAATATCTTCCTTGAATTCCTTTTATTAAATCTGCTTTATAAGGTGTCCACTGTAAATATAAACTAGTAAAAATAAGAGCAACAACTGCAAGAATAACAAAAGTAACTAGCCACTTTTCCCACTCTTTAATATTTTCTTTTTTATCTTTAGAAACTAAACTTACTAAAATAAATAATATTATATTTCCAAAGATTAAGAATGATGGAATAACAATAGTAAATGATCCTAAACTTCTTCCAAACATTTCATATAACCAATCTCTTGAAAAAGTAATAAAGGTAGAAGCACATATTCCTAGATATCTAAATACATTTGCCAAAATATAATCTAACTGTTTATCAGAACCACTTTGTGCTTCTAAGTATGGTGATGAAATTTTTAACCAAAGAAGACCAAACAAAGCTGTCACTAAGAATATAATTATCAAAGTTAGGTACTTATTTTTCTTTGATTTAAACTTATCAAGTGGTAATAAAAACATTAACAAACAAACTGGTAAGTAAACAATTTTAAGTTGTGATAAAACTATACTTGCCACTGATATTATTGCTATATTCTTGAAAGTTATTTTTCCCTTACTTTCTCGTAAATATAAAATATAAGATACAAAGAAACAAACAAGAGAAATAGTAAAGGCATCAGGAGCAAGAGATACCGCTTCTTGTAAAACTAAAGGTATTACGCTTATAAAAAGAAGGATTTCTTTTTTAAAAGGAATAAGCTTAATAGCAAAATACATTAAAGCTAAAAAAGCTAAAAAATTAAATATTCTACCAAAATATAGTTGTACCAATATATGTTTTGTAAATATTCTACTAATAGTAATACCAAGTGCTTGTGGTAAGTAAGATATTGGTGAATAAAGTGAAGTATTAGCAAAAGAATACTTAACTTTTTTATTAGTCATTTTATATTTAAGATTATTAGCAAGATTTGAATAAGTATCATTGCTAGAAACATTATAAAGACTAGAATCCAATTTATTACCAATCACATCTTTATAAATATGACTTGTTAAATGACCATTACTTATTTCATAAGCCCTGCTTGCGTGATTTGCTTCATCCGGTATCGTATTAAAAGGAAAAGCTATTAAGTAAAGAATTCCCAAAACTGGCATGATAATTAAAAATTTCTTTTCTACTTCTAATTTCTTGAATTTAGAAAATATAAAGGAAAAGGCAATTATACCTATTAAACCAATTATATAGATAATAATAGTTAATCTATTAAGTTTAAAATGACCAAATTTAGAAGAATTAGTATAAAATATTAAATAACAAAAAAAGAAAATAAACAGTAATATTTCTAGAATATATAGATAGTTTCTTTTAATCTTATCTAAAAATGACATTATTCATCACCACGTTTAGTATTTATTAACATTAGTTCAAATAACTGACGATGTTTCTTAACAACCACTTCTAAGATAAGTCCACAAGCGAATAGAATGATAGCAATCATTAACATAAAGCCTGAAAATATCAAAGTTGGATATCTTGGTACTAGTCCTGTTTTAAAGTATTCAGCAAATACTGGTATTCCAAAAGCAAAGGAAATAATTAAGAATAATAAACTTAATAAACTAAAGAAAATAGTTGGTTTATATTCTTTAAATAATCTTCCAATAGTTTTAAGTACTCTAAAACCATCACGATAAGTATTAAGCTTTGATACACTTCCAGCTGGTCTATCTCTATACCCTACTTTTACTTCTTTTAATAAGAAATTTTTATCAAGAGCATGAATAGTCATCTCTGTTTCAATTTCAAATCCTTTAGATAAAACTGGAAAAGTCTTTACAAACTCATAACTAAAAGCACGGTATCCTGTCATAATATCCCGGACATCACTTTCAAATAGAAAGTTAATTAATCCTCTTACTAATCTATTACCAAAGTTATGGAATGGTCTTTTATTTTCTGTAAAATAAGTTGATGATAATCTATCACCTATTACCATATCAGCTTTTTTCTCAAGAATTAGGTCACACATTTCTTTAGCATTTTCAGCAGGATAAGTATCATCACCATCAATCATTAGGTAACAGTCAGCATCTATATCTTTAAACATACTTCTAATAACATTACCTTTTCCTTGACGATATTCATATTTTACTATTGCCCCTGCTTTTCTTGCTATCTCATCGGTATGATCACTTGAATTATTATCATAAACATAAATATCTGCTTCTGGTAAAGCCTTCTTGTAATCTTCTACTACTTTTTTAATTGTTTTTGCCTCATTGTAACACGGAATCAAAACTGCTATTTTTTTATTTTTTTTCATCATTTTCACCTCTATTTATAAGAATCAATTTATAATTCTTATCATCTTTTTTTTCTATTTTATATAATTGATGACTCTTAATTTCTTCATCAAAGACAAACTGATATTTCTCCTTAAACTTATCATTTGCAACAGCTATATATAAATAATCATAATCTTTAATTTTATTTTTTATAGAATTATAATACTTTTCATAATCAGTATCATCATCTGTTGGCCAATTAAAATCTTTCATATTTGTAATTATTGGATTAGCATAATATTTAACAAAATACTGATATTCTCCTTGTGAATCTTCTGCTATTATAAATACTTTTTCATTAGCCTTTACCTTTTCTTTTATAATTTCTGCATTAACCTCGTAAGTACTTTTATCTTTTTTTATTAAACTTGGAGTTAAGTAAGAAATTTTAGCAGGTGCAGTTAATAAAAATAGTATAATAGCTAAAGAAAGAAGGATATTTATTTTCTCTTTCTTATAGCAGCAATAAACTAAAAGCATAATAGCAAAATACATAATGATTAGAACATAAGTAGACATATATCTATCGAATGAAGCTAAGTAAATTGCTTCTGTATCTTTAAAGCAAAATATATAAGTACACCACATTACAAAAGCATAACCTAAAGCACCTATTGATAAAGTAATAATTAGTAAATATAATTTATTTTTCTTTATTAAATCTTTATTTTTAGTATAAATAATGTATAAGAGAAACAATCCTAATATAACCGCTTGTAAATAAATCATGGGTATATAAGATGTTGATAAACTTTGTCCTTTAATAGATGTTATAAAATTACCAGCTGCTATTTTCTGATCATCTCTACCACTTCGACCTCTATAGATACTATATAATTCTGAAAGTTTAATATCAGAAGTATTAAACTGACTAGGAATATTTACTGTCTTAACAAAATTATTCCAATAACCAAATAATAATAGTGGAATTATTATTAACATTATAATGGTTTTAACAAAGAATTTAATATTTTTCTTAGTTATAATTTTTTCTTTTTTCTCTTTTTCTAAGAATAAACTTACAAAGTAGAAGAATAATATCATTAAGTAAAGAGTTAACCCTATTTGTTTAGTAAGTAATAAAAAGGCCGAAGAAATAGCAAGATTTACTAAAGTAAACATACTTTTCTTATCTTTACTAAAGAAAACAACTGATAAAGAATAAGAGACTAATAAAGCCATAAAGTAATCATTATAAATACTATTAACTATTCCATGTAAATCAAAGAATATAGTAGTTAGAAAAAAGATTAAAAATATAGAAACCGTTCCAAGTATACTAGTTATTTTCTTAACTTTCTTCTTTTCTGGTAATATAGATATTAATAATGATAATTCTAGTAAATGAAGAGAGACGATAGCAAAGGTTTCTTTATAGCCACCACAAAGTTTAATAACAAAAAGTTCAAATAACTGTAGAAGTGGTGGATAGTCTTTATGTGCCTGTAAAACTGAAGCTGAGACAGAATAAAATTTATCAGTTCTAATCATCTCTTTTAACATTTCACCCCAATGTGAATACTCATCCCAATGACTAAAAGTTCTATTAAAATCAAAGATAGTTATTAATACTAAGATTATTATAAATGAGTAAAAACTGCATGTTAAGTAATTATCTTTTATCTTACCTAATATTTTTTTATCTTTGTGCTTATAAATAAGATATCCTAAGGACGATAATGAATAAATAAGTCCCAAATAAAAACCTATATTAAAAGTTTTAAAAGTTATTTGACTAAAAAACAAAAGGAAAGCACAAAGCATTAGCGTAAACGGTAAACACTTTCCAAAGGTCTTCTTACTAATTATAACAGTAGTTAAATTAGCTAATAAAAAGTAAACTAA
>CAKPPW010000036.1 GCA_934177995.1 uncultured Bacilli bacterium | reverse complement strand
ACTATATTACCATCAATAATAAGTGCTGGTATAACATCTATTTTATATCTATCTTTAAGATTTTTTTCTATCTTTTCTATATTTAGTTTTAAATCCATCTCTCTTTCGACTTTAGATAAATTCTTTAGTAATTTCATTCCATTACTACAATCTGTTCCAACTACTTTTATATCAACGATAGGCCTCACTTCCTTTCCATAACTACACTATACTAGATAATTATGTATAAATTATGGGATAAAAGTGAAAACTTATTTCACAATTAAATCTTGATAGTCTTTTTTGTCTAATATCCACTTATTAACGTAAGAACATTCTATTACTACTTTATAATTATTTTCCTTAAAGTAGTTAAATGCTTCTTCTAACATCTTATTAGCTATACCCTTACCTCTTTCTTCTGGCTTTACTATAGTACTAGTTAGTCTAATTAGATTATTATCTTTAGTAAATAAAATATTACCAACTACTCTTCCATCTAGAAGATAATCTATCTTATTATCACTTATCTTAATCACTTATTAACATCCTTTATCTAAATCACAAGTATTATTTTTATCACTTACTTGTTTTAATACCTTTTTAATCTTATTATATGTTTCTTTTTTCATCTCTTTAGTAAGTTTCATATAACCATCAGTTTGTTTATCACTAATACCTGTTGTTAACTCTTTAGCTTTACCATCTATAACACTAACAATACTTGGAGCATAGATTCTTTTCTCTCCTACTTTTATCTCATTGTTATCACTATCTGTTAGCGTATAATCTTCTAAAACTGGTTCTAATTTTTCTAATAACTTACTATAGTCTTTACTACCTTCTTTAACTAGTTTTGGTTTATTATCATCATCTAGTTCAAAAGTATCTCTAATATCTTTTACATCTATATAGTATACTTCTTGATTTAATTCTTTAGAAATAGATGCAAGAGTTGGTACTACACTACGACACCATGGACATGTATCGAAACCAAAGTATAAAACAAAAGATTTCTTTTTATCAATTAAGTCTAATACTTCTTCAGTAGTCTTATAAATGATTTTATTCTTATTATCAATGGTTATCTCACGGTATTTCTTACCTTGATCATTCTTCTTACCATTTAACTTTTCATATTCTTCTTTAAACTTTATACCATCAGTTTGACTATTATTACTAATTACTTTTTGTATATTAAGAACTAGTACTATAGCTGCTAGTATAGTTACTATTATCATAAATAATTTATTATCTTTCATTTCTTATCCCTCCAACTACATTAATTTTATCATGCAAAAAGAGATAAGTCATTATTTTTTTATCTCTAGTATTTTACCTTCTACCTTTTCTTTTAATATATAATAGGTAAACTTTTCATTTATCTTTTTTCCTAATAAAGACTTCCCTAAGGGACTATTTACCATTATATGTAATATTTCATTATCTAAATCACTTTTAGTACTACCACTAATCTTATACCAATCTCTTTCTACTTCATTATCACTGAATGTTAATTCAACTAAGACTATATCTTCTATTCCAATTTTATCACTATCATCTCTTTCAATAATTTCTATTTCATTAAGACCTTTTAGTTTATTTTCATATTCTAAGAATAACTGATATTCATATCTTCTAGCTTCTTCATAAGCGAAATTATCATGCCAACCATCGCCATATGCATCATCTGAAACATATTCTGTTATATCAATATTGTTTTTTTCTATCTTCTTCTTTATATTTTCTAATTCTTCAAGATACTTCTGATATCCTTCCTTACTTAAATATATCTTAGCCATAACTCCTCCTATAAATAATATAAATGTAGTTCATGTTGACATCTAGTACAAGCGATATAGTATAAATACTTATCTACTTCTTTAAAGGGATTATCTAAACTATTGTAGACAATAACACTATCAAACTCTAATCCTTTAGCTAAATAACTAGGGGCAATAACAAAATCTTTTCTAAAGTTTTTACTATCTATAGTAAGTAGTGATAAATCATAAATTGACTCTAACTTCTTATAAAGTTTTTCTGCCATTTCCATATCTTTAGTAATGATAGCAAGTGATTTATATTTACTTTTTAGTTTAGGTATAAGATCTAGTAAATCATCTTTTTGGTGTTTAGTAACTGGAATATTATTATCTCTTCTAATAGCACAAACATGAGATAGGCCTAGTATCTTATTAGTATATTCAATAATTTCTTTACTTGATCTATAAGTCTTTAAAAGTTCTAGATAAACACTTGAATCAAAGATATCTTTTAACTCTTCTAAAGATTTATAGTTTATATAAGGATTCATATTTTGATTAATATCTCCTAAGATAGTAAATGATGCCTTCTTAAATATCTTCTTCATCATTTGATATTGTAAATAATTATAATCTTGGGCTTCATCTACTACTACTTGTTTAATATCTCCTTCATAAGGGAAACCTTCTAGTGTTCCTTTTAAGTAAGCGAATAGTAAGGCATTTTCATAAGAAAGTTCTTTAGTTTTCAATATTTCTTTTTCTTCCTCTTCTAATAGTTGATACTTACTATACTTACTTTTATAGAAGTTAACATATAATGATTTATAATCTTTCTTAAAGTTTGCGTTATCTATAATTAGTTTTTCAATAGTAGCTCTTTTCTTACCTTCACTACCATAATAGCTTAGTGACAACTTCTTAGCTATTTCTCTAATTCTTTCAAAGAAAGGGAAACGACTATATTTATCATGTAAGAGATAGTTTATCTCTTCTTTACTAACAGTATTAACTTTATCAAGTTCTAAATCTTTTATAACTTTAGCATCTAATATATAGTCATTTAGATAATTATCTAAATCTATTACTATTTCTCTTGATTGTTTATATGTTATAAGATTTTTTCTTTTGTTACTACCTTCATAAAATTTTGCTACAAAGTTAGTAAATGGTTCTACACTTTTATATTCTTTTATAAAGTAAGATAGATAATCACTAAAGGTTGTTTCCTTAGTATTTTCTTCTCCTAACTCTGGTAAAACATTAGATATATAAGATGAGAATACTTCATTTGGTGAGAATATTAAGATGTCTTTTGATGATAAATTATCTATTCTATATAAGAGAAAAGCTATACGATGAAGAGCTACTGATGTTTTTCCAGACCCTGCTATTCCTTGTACTATTAGATTCTTATCTTCTAGATTTCTTATTACTAAGTTCTGTTCTTTTTGGATAGTATTAACAACATTTTTCATCTTATCACTACTATTATTAGCTAGTACTTCTTGTAATACTTCATCATCAATATTTAATGAATTATCAAAGACTGCTAGTAGTTTATTATCTTTTATTTGGTACTGTCTTTTAGAATACAAGGTACCTGATATTATTCCTTCTGGTGCTAAATACTTACAAGGTCCTGTCTCATAGTCATAGAATACACTACAGATAGGACTTCGCCAATCATATAAAATATTGTTATAATTATCATCTTTTAGATAAGTAAGAGACATATAAATATTATAGTTTTTACCATCTTCATCTTGATACTTAAAGGATGCAAAATAAGGCTTAGAAGCAATTAAACATATTCTTTTAAAATACATTCTCTTAGCAAGTATTCTTCTAGCTTCCATTTCATTATTTGATAAAACTTGATTAAATTCAGCTCTATCGAAAGAGCTTTTATCTTGCCAAGCTAGTTTTTGAAACTCTCTAAACTCTTCCAAGTCTCCTACTACTTCTTTAGCAAGATTATCTCTTACTAGTTTTACCTCTTTACTAATAGTTTTTAATTTCTTTTGTTCTTTTTGAAGTTCATCTTTTGTTATCATTTATTATTACACCTCCCTTTAATAAACGCCAAAAAGCTGCATATCAATTTATGCAGTTCCTTTTGTAATTTCTTGCAAGTTGTAAGCAAACGTCACATTAAATATAACATATAAATATTATAAAGGAAAGAGTTTTCATCTTTAAATTTAAGTTAGTAAAATATTATCCATATTATTTCTACCTAATACAAAATATTGTAATTCTTACCAATTTCTTCTTTAAATGTATATATATAATCACTTTATTTTTTATAGCCAGTCTCATTTCAAATTTTTTTATATAATGTACTTTTATTTTGAAAGAACAACTGTTTAATATAAAATAATTGATGAATGACAAAAAAACCTTAACTAAAAACTAATTAAGGTTTTTAATATTTTGATGAACTTTCTTTATCTTTTTAGTAGATTTAATATGTTCACCAATTACTTCTGATACTTCTAAGATAGTAATAAAAGCTCTATCATCCATCTCTTCTACTATTTTCTTAAGTTCAAATATTTCAATTCTAGTTAGAACACAGTATAGTACTTCTTTATCCCCACTAATTAGACCTTGTCCTTTGATAAAGGTTACTGTTCTACCTAGTCTTTTATATATTTCTTCAGCAAGAGCTGTTCCATTACTAGTAACAATTAAAGCTGCTTTGGCTTGTTCTAATCCTTCTGATACAAAATCTATTACTTTAAAAGTTATGAAATAAGTAAGTAGTGAGTATAAAGCTCTATCTAGTCCAAAGATAAATCCTGCTACTGTATAAATAATAAGGTTAAAGCATAATACTACTTGTCCTACTGATAAGGATGTTTTTTTACTAATTACGATAGCTACTGATTCAGTTCCATCAACACAGCCACCAAAGTGAATTATTAGACCAACTCCTACTCCTAGTAAAACCCCACCAAAGACAGTAGCTAGTAATATTTGTTCTGTTAATGGTTCTACATCATGAAATAGATTTAAACATAAAGAGAATAAACCCATCGTATAAATAGTTCTTATTAAGAAACCCTTACCTAGATTTCTAAATCCAACATAAACAAATGGTATATTAATTAATAAGACTAAGATACTTAGTGGCATATTAGTTAGTTTGGAAACTATAATTGATATACCAGTAACACCACCATCTAGAATAGTATTAGGTATTAAAAATGACTCTAGAGCATACGCTGCTATTACTGTTCCTACTGTTAACATAATAAAAGAAATAATAAATTGTAAATACTTGTTTTTAGTTTTTATCATTCAATCAACCTCCTCATCTTAATTATATCAAACTATAGTTTATTTTTATATAATATTTACTGAATAATTTATGTTACTATATAAATGGTGAAGATAAATGATTAAGAATATTGTTTTTGACCTAGGTAATGTAATTTTGAAAGGTACTCCTTCAATAGTTTTAGATAGATTTAATTTAGATAAAGAATTATATAATGATATTGAAAAAAACTTCTTTTCCAATTGGAATAATTTAGATTTAGGATTAATATCATTGGAAGAGTTTTTTAACCAGTGTAAATTTAAACATAGAATATCAGAAAATATTAAACATAAACTTATTAGATATTATGAGTATAGACCTATGAATAATGATGTTTTAGCACTTATTCATAGATTAAAAATTAATAATTATAAGATATATTTATTATCAAATAATAACAAAGAAACTGTAAATCACTTAAGAAAGTTACCATTCTATAAAGATATTGAAGGTGAAGTTTTTTCTTGTGATTATCATATTACAAAGCCTAATAAAGATATTTATAAAATATTACTTGATAAATATAATCTTCTAGCAAATGAATGTTTATTTATTGATGATAATCAAAATAATATTGATACAGCTAGTGACTTAGGATTTAAAGTAATAAAATTTAATTCGGTAGATGAATTAAATAAGACTTTATTTACTAAATAATTTATCATATGTTATCATATAAATGGTGAAGATAGAAATGGAAATACTAATTAGAGATTATAATAAAGAAGATAAGGAAAGTTTAGAAGAGTTACTTCGTGAACATTATAAAAATGTTAATATTGATAAGTTAGAAAATAATGATAATTCATTTAGTATTGTAGCAGTTAATGATAAAGAAGTAGTTGGACATTTACATATAGATATAATTAATGATTATTTTAGAAATATTAAATTTGGTTATATAACTTATGTCTGTGTAAAAAAGGCTTATCAAAATAGAAGAATTGGTACTTATCTTTTAGAAAAAGCTGACTTTCTTGCTAAAGAGAATAATATTTCTTATTATGAGTTAACCTCTAGAGCGGAAAGAAGAGCTGCTCATCACTTATACTTAAAGAATGGTTTTGTAATTAGAGAATCTACCATCTTTAAAAAGATTTATAGGTGAAAAGATGAATCAAGAAAAAATTGGAAAACTTATCAAGAAGATTAGAAAAGATAATAATCTTACTCAACAAGAACTTGCTAAAAGATATGGTATTACTTATCAAGCAGTTAGTAAATGGGAAAATGGGAAGGCTATCCCCGATATAGCTCTATTAAAAGAAATATGTCATGATTTTAATCTAGATATAAACGATTTATTAGATGGTAATTATAAAAAGAAAAGTGTTAATAAAAAGTATATACTAATTGCTACTATTATCATTATCTTAATTACTATATCTTTTATAATTTTTTATAATACAAAAAAAGAATACTTTCACTTTAAAAGTCTCTCATCTAGTTGTAGTGCTTTTACTATTAAAGGAACCGTCGCTTATAATAATAATCAATCAGCTATTTATATATCAAACATAGATTATTGTGGTGGGGATGATAATACTATCTATAAAGAAATAGAATGTACTCTTTATGAGAAAGATAAAAATAATATATCTAAAGAAATAGAAAAGAAGAAAAGTAATAAAGAATCTACTATTGAAGATTATTTAAAAGATATTACTTTCAAAGTTAATAACTATGAGAGAATGTGTAAAAAATTTACTAAGCATAGTCTTTATTTAACTATAAAAGTGACTACTGATGATAACAAAATTACTACTTATGAAGTACCTCTATCTATTAATGATGATTGTTTTATGAACTAGACTCAACTACGAGTTTAGTTTTTTCAACTACTATTTTATTTATCTTTTATTAATTATTCTATATGATTAATTTGTAAGGGAGATGTTAGTTATGAAAAAAATTTTATTGTGTTTATTAATTAGTATTTTATTAGTAGTAAGTATAAATATCTCTACTAATAATCAGAAAGGAAGGAAACTTCTTAAAACTAAAGAAAGTATTATTACGATGCAAAGTAAAGAAGAAGCTAAATTTAAAATAGAAGGATATAGTATTGATAACCCTAATATTATAGTAGATCCTTATAAGTCTTCTCCCCTAACCGCTCTTATTCTTTTTGAAACAAAAGAAAATGTTAGTCCTAAAGTAACAGTAGTTGGTAAAGATGAAAATACTACTCTTACTCATAAATTTAATAAGAGTAAAAAGCATTACTTATCAATCTATGGATTATATCCTGATAGTGAAAATGAAGTTATAGTAGAGTATAAAAATATTAGAAAGGTTTTTAAAATTAAAACTGATAAGTTACCTGATAATTTTATAATTCCTACTAGTGTAAAAGCTGATAAAGAAAAGCTTGCTAATGATTTTTATTTCTACTCACCATCTTCTACTGGTTATACCGCCGCTTATGATGTTAATGGTGATGTTAGATGGTATTTATCTTATAAGGCTATTTGGGATATAGAAAGATTAAAGAATGGCCACTTATTAGTAGGTACGGAAAGATTAATTAATTCACCCTATTATGTTACTGGTCTTTATGAAATTGATATGTTTGGTAAAATTTATAAAGAATATAGTCTAAAAGGAGGATATCATCATGATTATTATGAGATGCCTAATGGTAACTTATTAGTAGCTTCTGATAACTTTTTAAATAATGATGGTACTGTTGAAGATTATATTGTAGAACTTGATAGAGAAACAGGAAAAGAAGTTAGACAATTTGATTTAAGAAAAATATTAAAAATGACTGATGGAAAAAGTGAAAACTGGACTAGTTATGACTGGTTCCATAATAACTCTGTTTGGTATGATAAAAAGACTAATTCTATTACGTTATCTGGAAGACATCAAGATGCTGTTATTAATATTGATTACAAAAGTGGTAAACTTAACTGGATAATTGGAGATTCTACTAACTGGAGTAAAGAGTATCAAAAGTATTTCTTTAAACCTATTGGTAAAGACTTTGAATGGCAATGGAGTCAACATGCTGCTATGATTACCCCTAAAGGTGAAGTATTTATCTTTGATAATGGTAATAATAAATCAAAAAAGAAAGATAATTATGTAGATGCTAGTAATTCTTATTCA
>CAKPPW010000035.1 GCA_934177995.1 uncultured Bacilli bacterium | reverse complement strand
ATGAAAAAGACAATAAGAGATTTTAATTTAAAAAATAAAAAAGTAATCATAAGATGTGATTTTAATGTTCCTATAAAAGATGGAAAAATAATAGATGATACAAGAATTAAAAATAGTTTAGAGACTATTAAATATGCAATAGATAAAAATGCTAAAGTAATATTACTTAGTCATTTAGGAAGAATTAAAGAAGAAAGTGATAAGGTAAAAAATAACTTAGATGTAGTGGCTAAAAGACTTAGTAAACTACTTAATAAAAAAGTAACATTTGTAGATGAGGTAGTAGGTGAAAAAGTAGAAACTGCTATTTCGAAAATGAAAGATAAAGATGTTATCTTACTACAAAATACTAGATATGAAGACTTAGATGGTAAAAAGGAAAGTAAATGTGATTTAGAGTTTGCTAAACAACTAGCAAGTTATGGTGATATATTTATTAATGATGCTTTTGGTACTATTCATAGAGCACATGCATCAAATTATGGAATTAGTAAGTATCTAGAAAGTGGTATTGGCTTTCTAATAGAAAAAGAATTAGAAAAGTTATCTATCTTAAATAATCCTGAAGATCCATTTGTTATTATTATGGGAGGAGCAAAAGTTGCTGATAAGATAGGAGTTATTGATAACTTATTACCAAAGTGTGATAAATTACTAATTGGCGGAGGAATGGCTTTTACCTTCTTACAAGCGGAAGGCTATGAAATAGGAAATTCGATTCTTGATGCAGATTCACTAGAATACTGTCAAAAATTATTAAAAGAATATCCAGATAAAATAGTCTTACCAATTGATGTTGCTTGTAGCACGGAATATAAAGATAGTGATAAAAGAATAGAAAAAGATATAAATGAGATAGACTTTCATGAGATGGGCTTAGATATTGGGGAAAAGACTCTTAATCTTTTTGAAAAATATTTAGAAGAGGCAAAGACTGTCTTTTGGAATGGACCATTAGGCGTATATGAATTTTCTCTTTATGCTAAAAATACTGATAAATTATTAAACTACTTAGGAAAAAGTAAAGCTAAAGTAGTACTTGGTGGTGGAGATATTGTAGCAGCAGCTAGTAAACTTTCGATAACTGATAAGTTTTATCATGTTTCAACCGGAGGGGGAGCTACTTTAGAATATCTTAGTGGCAAAGAATTACCAGGACTTGAAAATATAGAAGAAAAAGAGGCATAAAGATGAATAAGAGATATGTAGAAGTAGTAACTAATAAAGACTTAAATAAAATAGAGGCATTAAATGATTTCTGCCTTCATAATGATATAGAAAATGTAAGTAAAAATATTTTAGCTAGTAAAGAGTTATCACCAGTTGTTTTTGAAGATTATTTGGCTTACTTTGATAATGATAAAGTAATAGATTACTGTTTTATTCATGGTGAGAAAGATTTAGGAAGAGGATTTTTATCATTTCCTCGTACTTTAAAACCAAGAAAAAGTACTACTTTTGTTGAAATATCTACTGATTATGCCTTTTCTAAGGGACTTGATGAAGTATCCATTATGACTAAAGATAATAATTTAAAAAACATTTTAGATAAGATGGGATTTATTTCTTTAGGTACATACAATGATATGTCATCTTATGTTTTGGGAAGAGAAGATAAAGAGAAAGGGAAAATAATGGTATGAAAAACTTAAAAAGAAATAGTTTTATTATTCTACTTGTAACATTATTTGTTTTATTCTTAGTACTTAAAGATGACTATAAGAATATTATTGCTATTATTACAACTATGGATATAAAATTTGTCCTTATAGCAGTTATTCTTTATCTTGCTTATCTTTTCTTTCATACTTTAGTAAACTATTTGTGGGTAAATGAAAAAGAAAAACTATCATTACCACAAGCCTTTCAACATATGGTTATTACCCAGTTCTTTAATGGGATTACCCCTTTTTCTACCGGTGGTCAACCAATGGAAATATATATGTTAAAGAATCATGGCTTTCGTTATACTAAAGCGACTAATGTTATTATGCAAAACTTTATTGTTTATCAGTTAGCACTTGTTATCTTTGGTTTGTTTGCTGTTATCTATAATTTTATTACTGGTGTATTAGTTTATAAAAGTGTCTTAACTACACTTATTATTCTAGGATTTTTAATAAATACTGTAGTAGCAGTTGTTATGTTGTTTGTAGCTACTAGTAAGAAATTTACAAAATCACTATTAAATATCATTACTAAACTAGGTAATAGTTTGCATTTTATTAAAAATAAAGAAAAGTTCTTAGCTAAATGGGAAGAAAGATTAGAAGACTTTCATGACTGTACTAGAGAAGTTAAGGAAAAGAAAGGATTATTTGTATTAGGAATTATCTTAAATCTTATTAGTTTAACTTGTTATTATGCTATTCCTTTATTCTTAGTTTATAGTCTTCATGATTATAACTCTATGACATTCTTTACTTCAATAGTAGCTAGTGCTTATGTTTTAATAATTGGCTCTTTTGTTCCTATTCCAGGTGCTACTGGTGGAATTGAATATGCCTTCTTAGAAATATTTTCTAGTTTTCTACCAACTACCAGTGTTAGAGCAGTTATGATAATTTGGCGTTTTATTACATATTATTTAGGAATGATACTAGGTGGTATCTTGTTTAGTTTTCATAAGGAAGGTGAGATAGAATGCGAATAGGACTTTTTACAGATAGTTATCCTCCATATATAAATGGTGTATCTACTAGTGTTGAGACTTTGAAATATGCTTTAGAAGCAGAAGGACATACTGTCTATGTTGTAACTGTTGGTCAAGATGCGACCACTTATTCTTATGATGAAGAAAAACATATATTAAAAGTACCCGGGGTACCTTTAGGAATATATGATTATAGGGCTGCTAGTATCTATCCTTTAAAAGTTATTAAAAAGATTAGGTCATGGAACTTAGATGTAATTCATTCACAGACAGAATTATGTATGGGTATCTTTGCTAGACTTTTAGCTAAACAGTATCATATACCTTTAGTACATACTTATCACACTATGTATAAAGACTATACTTATTATGTTTCTAGAAATCATAAATACTTTGATATGGGATGTAAGAAAGCAGTTGAATACTTAAGTAAGTTTTATTGTGATAATACAGCAGATGCTTTTATTGTACCAACGATTAAAACTTATCATTTATTTAGAGATGAGTATCATTATAATAAAGAAATATATATAGTACCGACTGGTATTGATTCATCAAGATTTAATAAAGAAAATGTTGATATGTTAAAAGTCAGTGAAATGAGAAAAAAACTAGGCTATAAAAAAAATGATTTTGTTTATTTGTTTGTAGGTAGAATGGCTCAAGAGAAGAATATCTTATTTTTATTAGATGCGATGAAGGAGATTAAGAAGAAAAAAAGTAATATTAAACTTTTACTAATTGGAGATGGTCCTGATAAAGATTTATATGATAAGAAAATGAAAGAGATGGGACTTACTGATTGTGTTAAATTCTTTGGTTCTGCTCCATGGAGTGATATGCCACTATATTATCATGTATGTCAGGCTTTTGTGACGGCATCTGTTACAGAGACTCAGGGATTAACAGTTATTGAAGCTTTAGCAGCTGAGAAACCGGTACTATGTATAGAAGATGAAGCTTTTCACACAATGGTTGTGGATAAAATGAATGGTATGTTCTTTGATGATGTTTCAACTTGTGCAAAAGAAATGTTAGAGTTAGCAGCAGATAAAAAGGAATATAACTATTTGAAGAAACAAACAAAAAGTTCAATTAAAGCTTATTCATTATCATCATTTGCAAGTAGTGTATTAGATGTCTATAAAGTAGCAATAGATAACTTTAATAATAAAAAAGGCTTTCCTAATATAATTCACAATACTGTTAAGAAGATATTTGATAAGAAGGAGGATTAGTAGTGAAGATTATTTTAAATCATAAAAGTAATTTAACTTATCAAGAGATAATTGACTATTATAATGAGTATAAAAAGCTAAAAACTAATCATGATTTAATTGTTTGTCCTACAACTTGTTATTTACCTGTTTTTAAAGATGTGGTTTTGGGTAGTCAAGATATTAGTCCTTATAAGATGGGGAGTTATACTGGTGAAGTATCAGGAGAAGCTTTAAAATCATTAGGGGTTAAATATGTTTTTATTAATCATAGTGAAAGAAGACATTTAAATAATGAACCATTAGAGCTAGCAAAAGAAAAATTAATAAGAGCTAAAGAAGCAGGACTAATACCAATTCTTTGTGTAGGAGAAGAATCTTTAGAAGATGCTATTGGTGTATTAACTCATGATTTAAATTATTTACTAAAAGACTTAACTTTTGATAATTTATATATATCTTATGAACCTTGTTATGCGATAGGTTCAGGTAATATTCCTAGTAGAGAAAAACTGGTGACTGTATTTACCTATTTAAAAGAAAAATATAACTATCCATTATTATATGGAGGTAGTGTTTCAGTTGCTACTATAGAACAATTAAAAGATATTCCTTATTTAGATGGAGTGCTACTAGGAAAAGCTAGTCTTAGAGTGGAAGATGTTAGTGAATTTATAAAAAAACTATAAAGAGAAATTCGACAAAATCTCTCTTTTTTTGCTCTATCATTTTTTTATTTATTGTTATATAATAAAATTGCGTAAGGTAGTATTGATGCGTGGTAGTATATGGAAGGAGAATTTATGAAAAAAACCAACGTGTTGATGATTGATGACAACGTAGAACTAGTAAACATGGTAAAAGAATACTTTAATGATAATGATGAGGTGTCTATCACACTTACTGCTCATGATGGAGTAGAGGGTTTAAAATTAATTTTAGAAAGAGAAAATGAATATGATGTTGTATTACTTGATCTTATTATGCCTAAGAAAGATGGTATGCATGTTTTAAGAGAATTAAAAGAAAAGAATATAATTAAAAAGATTATAGTATTAACATCATTTAATGCTCAGAATGTTATAAGAGAAGCTAGTGAACTTGGTATAAGTTATTTTATCTTAAAACCTTTTGAGTTAGTGGAACTAGAAAAGAGAATCTTAGAATGTAATAGTGATAGTAGTTATAGCAAGAAAACAATTGATATGCGATATAATAATTTACAAGTATCAATTACTAAAATTTTACATGAGTTAGGTGTGCCATCGCATATTAAAGGTTATCAATATATAAGAGAAGGAATAGCAGTTTTATTTGAACATCCTGATGTAGTAGGTGGGATAACTAAAGAACTTTATCCTGATATAGCATCTAAATATGATACAACAGTATCAAGAGTGGAAAGAGCGATAAGACATGCTATAGAAGTTAGTTGGAATAGAGGTAATTGGCAGTTGATGGAAGAAATATTTGGACATAGTGTTGATATAGATAAAGCTAAACCAACTAATTCAGAATTTATTGTAACAGTAGCAGATAAACTTAGATTAGAGTTTCATCAAGATGCGGTTAGAAACTAGTATTAGACTTTTAATCTAATGCTTTTTTTAGTTTTATCATTGACTTTAAAGAACTAATAAACTATACTTAAACTGTATTAAATATGTGAGGTGAATACAATTTATGGAACGAAAAATAGAAAAATTCTTTTTAAGATGGAAAGAAGATAAGATAAGAAAACCACTATTATTATTTGGACTTAAACAAATAGGTAAAACTTATACTGTCTTAGAATTTGGTAGAAAGAACTATAAAAATATTGCTTACTTTAATACCTTACATAATGAAGAGTTATTAAAAATATTTAAGAAGGAACGTTCTATTGAACGACTTGTTAAAATTCTATCAGAGTTTTCTGATGTATCAATAGAGAAAAATGAAACCTTGATTGTATTTGATAATATTGAAGATGAAGAAATAATTAAAGGAGTAAAGTTATTTGGTTTTGATAGAAATGATTATCATGTAATGGCTATTACCTCAAGAAGAGAAAATCTACTTAAATTTAGTGGTGAAGAATTACAGTATAAATTTATGACAGAAATGGACTTTGAAGAATACTTGTGGGCAAGAGGTGAGAAAGAATTAGCTGATCTTATTAGAAAAGCTTATCAAAATAAAAAGGCTTGTTCTAAACATGCTAAGATAATGGATTTATTTTATGACTATTTATTAACTGGTGGTTTTCCAGAAGTAGTTAAAGAATCGTTTCAAACTGTTAGTAGAGGTTACTATGAAAGTGTAAAAGAAAAAGTAGCAGAAATACTTAGAACTTTCTTAACAGAGTGTGATAATTTAATAGATATTCCAAGAGGGTTAGAAGTATTAGATAGTATACCTAGTCAATTAGCTAAAGAAAACAAGAAATTTCAATATGGAGTTTTAGGATATGGTAGAAGAGCTAAGGAATATGAAAATGTCATTAAATATTTAGTTAGTAATCAATTGCTTTATAGAAGTTATAAAATAAGAACAATAAAATCACCACTTTCAAGTTGTCGGGAATTAGATAGTTTTAAACTATATTATCCTGATGATGGTATTTTATCTGGAAGATATCATTTAACTAAAAAACAATTATTAGAAAAAGCAGATTTAAAATATGCTCTTTTTGAAAATCATATTGCTCATACTTTATTTGAAGCAGGTTATTCATTGTATTATTATCAGTCAGAGGGAAAAGCTGAAGTTAACTTTGTCATTCAAAATAGAATGGGTAAAGTTATTCCAATAGAGATAGTTAAGCAAGGATCTAAATCTAAGAGTTTATCTGTTTTTATGAAAAAATATGTAGTAACAGATGCTTATAGAATTACAGAAAATAATTTTTCTATTAAAAAAGGTGTATATTATTTACCAATTTATGCAGTTTTTTGCTTAAATGAACAAATATATTAGAAAGAAGGATATAAATGAAAAAAGTTTTATTAACAATAATAGATGGATTTGGTTATCGTGAAGAAAAGAAAGGTAATGCTGTAATTGCAGCTAATCCAGAAAATATTATTTCTTTGTGGAATAAATATCCTCATACAACATTAGAAGCTAGTGGAGAAGCAGTTGGTCTTCCTAAAGGTCAAATGGGAAATAGTGAAGTAGGACACTTAAATATTGGGGCAGGAAGAGTAGTAGATCAACCACTTATGCAGATTAATCATGCTATAGAAGATGGTAGTTTCTTTAAAAATGAAGTTCTTTTAGATGTGATTAACCATTGTAAGAAAAATAATTCAGATTTACATTTATTTTGCTTACTTAGTGATGGAGGAATTCATTCACATATAAATCATTTATTTGCCGTTTTAGAGTTATGTAAAAAAGAAGACTTTGATAATGTTTATGTTCATGCTTTTCTTGATGGACGTGATACCTTACCTAATGTAGCTTTAAAATACTTAGATGAGTTGGATGATAAATTAAAAGAACTTGGTATTGGTAAATTAAGAGATGTATCAGGTAGATATTATTCTATGGATAGAGAAAGAATGTGGAACTTAACTAAAGAGTATTATGATTTATTAGTGCATAATGAAGGAGAAAAGATTTCATCTTATAAAGATTATATTAATTCATCTTATGAAAGGGGAATAATGGATGAGTTTATTGTTCCGGCAAGATTAATGGATGAAGGAAATTTAAAAGAAAATGATGGAATGATAATGGTAAACTTTAGACCAGATAGAATTACCCAATTATTTACTGCTATAACTAATAAAGAATTTAAAGAGTTTCCAAGAGTTGACTTTAAAAACACTAAGTTAGTAACAATGATGATGCCTGAACATACAGTTATTTCAACACCAGCCTTTCCACCAATGCATCTTACTAATACTTTAGGAGAATATGCAGCATCTAAGGGACTTAAGGTTTTAAGAATAGCTGAAGCTAGTAAATATCCACATGTTACTTATTTCTTTGATGGTGGTGAAGAAAAAGATTTACCTAATACTGACAAGATTATAGTTCCAAGAAAAGATGTTGCTACTTATGATTTATATCCAAAGATGAGTGCTTATGAAGTAGCTGATAAATTGATTGATGTAATGGATAAGTATGATTTGATTATTTTAAACTTTGCTAATTGTGACATGGTTGGACATACTGGTAAATTTGATAAAGTAGAAGAAGCAGTTAAAGCAGTGGATGAGAATATTAAAAGACTATATGATACTGCCACTAAAGAAGGTTTTACTATGTTTATAACAGCAGATCATGGTAATGCTGAGATAATGATTGATGATAAAGATGAAGTTATTACATCACATACTACCTCTCCAGTTCCATTTATAATTACTGATAGTAATGTAGAAAAAATTAGTAGTGGTAAATTAGGAGATATTGCTCCAACTATTTTAGATTATATGGGATTAGATATTCCAAAAGAAATGACAGGTAATCGATTGATTTAGTTTAGAATTTTGTATAATAATAAATATTATTTTATAAGAACTGTTATCAATATAAAAAGAAAAGAATAAATTTTGTCAAAAAATGTTGACATTATTATTAAAGACTGGTATAGTGATAACAACACCGAAGAAAACGGTGTAAAATTGTGCTAAAAAGTTGTAAAAAAAATATAAAAAAAGCTTGACATAGTGATTCAAGTTTGTTATATTAATAACGCAGCTTGAAAAAAGCAACAATGTTCTTTGAAAACTAAGCAAAACGTCAATTACATT
>CAKPPW010000034.1 GCA_934177995.1 uncultured Bacilli bacterium | reverse complement strand
TTTTTAGTTTTACTAAAAATCAAAAAGCCTTATTTTTCAAGGCTTTTTCGATGTAGTACTGAAACGCATTCAACGTGATAAGTATTAGGAAACTCATCCACTAGTTTAATACTTTCTATTTCATATTCTCTACTTAATTCTTTTATATCTCTAGCAAAGCTCATTAAATCACAAGATATATAAATAATATTATTACATTTCTTATCAAGTAATAATCTTCTAGCACTACTTGATAATCCACTTCTTGGAGGATCTACTATTATCATATCTATCTCTTTATTATACTTTTCTAAGAAATCCTTGGCATCCATACAAAAGAACTCAACATTATCTATATTATTTATTTTCTTATTATAGTTAGCATCAATTATTCCTTCTTTTACTATCTCTACACCATATACTTTTCTAACATAACGTGATACTAGTAAAGAGATAGTACCAGTTCCACAATATAAATCTAGAATAGTATTTATATCTTTATCCTTAACTATATCAATAACCTCTTTATAGATACTTTCTAATCCACTAGAATTAACTTGAAAGAAAGCATCACGACCTACATAAAAATCTAAATCAAATATTTTAGTCTTAATCTTATCAGAACCAAATACTAGTTTTTCATTTAAGTAACAAGAATCTACTTTATCTTTAAAGTAATCTAATCTTTCTATATCACAATTACCAGTAAATGCTATCATACTATTATTATCAAAAGATCTAATCATAACTTCTTTTAATTCTTTATTAGTTTTAATAAATTCTTTAATAGTTAAATATATCTTATTTATATTATTATTTACCAAATAACACTTATCTATATCAAGTAGTTTATTACTTTCTTCTTCATAGTAACCTATTTTATCTTCTTCTATATGAAATACTACTTTATTACGATAATACTTATCTATACTATCTATTATATCTATTTTATCTATATTAATACCAGCATATCTATTTAAGATATTTAAAGCTTTTTCTTTCTTAAACTCTAACTGCTCACTATAATCAAGCTGTTCTAGATGACATCCTCCACAAGAGTAATAATAAGGGCAAAAGATACTAGGATAACTCTTAGATTCTTTAACTTTTCCAATAGAATATTTCTTCTTATCTTTAATAATATCTATATCTACACTATCTCCTACTCTTACCCCTTTAACAAAAGTAATCTTACCATCTATATGAGTAATTCCTCTACCAAAATGATCATATGACGTAATAACACATTTCATAATTAACAACACCTCAACTGTAATTACTATACCATAAATACTATCAGTTTTGTGAAATATTTCATATGTGTATTATATCTAATATCTAGTAAGTAAATAAAAAGGTCATAAATATAAGTTATGACGTTTTAACTTTGATATATTTATGACTTTCTATATTAACATTTATACTTCTTTCCACAAGATCCTTTCGCCACACTAATGGACTTCGCCCATCAGAGTGCGGATCTTTTACTTCCCTATCTCATTGCAAGATGTATGGAGAATCTTTCGTTCCTGATCCAGTTATCACCTTAATTGTTGATTTTAGATGAACGACTGGCCGCGCACCGTTGTAGTCGGATGCACTATTGATGTCGACAAAACCAGTAATATTGACACGGAACACATAGCTAGCATAATCCGAGCGGGGCGTTATTGTCCATAGCCATATGTTTGAGTTATACATCCAATCGTTATTTTTACAATCACTTACCGAATCATCATTCCAATTATATGTTTCTTTTGCTAAACAACTAGCTCTATTCGTTGTTGTTCCTCCACTTGTGGCATAGCCATAATCACTTGGATACATCAACCCTACTTTTCCTGTCCAACTAGTACCTCTTCCACTATATACACTTGTTCCTCTTTCTCTTGTGTAAAACATTGGTACTGTTACATCGTTATATGTACTACTTCCTCCTAGGTACCACTTAGCATCTCCTATCATTGCTTTGGCTTTCTCGGTTAATCCCGTTGTTGTAAAATCACATGCTGTTGTTGCATTATTTTGTCCTTTATAACAGTTTCCTGCTCCTCTATTCCAATATAAGCTTCCTCCTGTTGTTTCACTTTCATGTCCTGGATTTAATAAATAATTTAGTCTTGCATCTGTCCATTCATTTTTTCCATAAGCATTTTCTGCTCCTGTTGTACTATCTTTATTGTCCCAAGAATAATTTCCTATTGATTCATTTCTAATTATCTTTAGTCTTTTTTCTACCTTTCCTGTTCCATCATCTGTATCAAAGACTCCGATTATCCGCCATAACTCATCATTAAATTTTACATAGTTATTAGGATTTGCTCCTATATAGCGATAATCTGTTAGAGCTGTTGTTTGCTCTGTTGCTTCATGCGTGAATGTCCACATCTCTTTCTTTTGTGCATCTGTCGCTGTGTTATAATCTAGACTTTCTGCATTTGCTTTATCCATTACTACTTTAGTAGCAAGTTGAGGTGCTCCCTCTTGAATAGCATCTACTACTATTTTTCCATGATAATGCTTTCCTAAAGCTTCATTAGTAGCATCTTCTTTTATCCATAGTTTTAAAGTAAAGGTCTTAGATTCTCCTGCCTTTAAATTATCTGATATAATATTTGTATCTATTGAATCATTTAGCATTTTCACTGTTGAACCATCAATACTATATTTAACAAAACCCTTATCAAGTTGTTTATCACTACAATTATCTTGGGTAATCATATCCTTATCATCTTGAAGTGATACAGTATATTCTGCTGTTAAACTTCCCGTATTAGTAATTGTAAAAGTATTTCCTTCTTGAGCAAGTCCATCACTATCTGATGTTGGTAAAGCTCCATTTAATCCGATAGTAGATGAACTAGTACTAAAATCAATATTTAAAGTTCCTGATTTAACCACATTATATTCAGCAGACTTTGATGATACCGTAAACATGGCAAATGTGCTACCAATTGATAATAAAGTCACTCCAAAGATAGATAGTAAGGTAAGCATCAATTGTCTTTTTCCCATTTTAGTTAAGGCTATTTCTCGGTAATCACTATTTCTTACTCTAGCTTGCTCTTTAAATTTTTTTCTTTTTTTCCTATATTTGAATTCTGCCAATTTTATCACCTATCTTTTTAATCTAGTTAAAGTATAGCAAATTTTTTTAATTTATACTAGTACTTTTTAAAAGAAAAAACAGCCATTTTATTTAGACTGTTTCATCTCTTTCATTGCTTCTTTTCGTGAAAAACTTTGTTTTCCTCTCTTGTCTAGTCCTAAAGCTTTTACTAAAATAGTATCTCCAACACTTACCACATCTTCACACTTATTGACACGTGTTGTATCTAATTGTGAGATGTGAACAAATCCTTCACAACCTGGCCATAATTCAATAACACAGCCAAATTCTTCTACCTTTAGTACTTTAACAGAGTAAATCTTTCCTTGTTCAACTTCACGAGCAACATTTACAATCATCTCTTTAGTCTTATCAATTACTTCTTTATCGGTATGATAAATAATTACTCTACCATCATCTTCTAAGTCAACCTTAACTGCACCGATACTATTTACATCATTAACATGACTTGCTTCACAGATAATCTTAGTAATCATTTCTCCACCTTTACCGATAACGTCTCTTATCTTATTAGGAGAAATATAAAATACTTCTGTCTTAGGAGCATACTTAGAAACTTCTTTTCTTGGTTCTTTAATAGTATCTGTTATAACACTTAGAATTTGATGTCTTGCTTTTTTAGCTTGGGCTAAAGCTTGTTTTAAAATATCTTTAGTAACACCTTTAATCTTGATATCCATTTGTAAGGCACAAATACCTTCTTCTGTTCCTGCTACTTTAAAGTCCATATCTCCTAAATGATCTTCCATCCCAGCGATATCTGTTAGAATAATATAATCATCATCATGAGTGATTAATCCCATAGCAATACCGGCAACTGGAGCTTTAATAGGAACTCCGGCAGCCATTAGACTCATACATCCAGCACAAATAGATGCTTGCGAACTACTTCCATTACTTTCTAGTATTTCGGATACTACTCTTATGGTATAAGGAAATTCTTCTTCACTAGGAATAACTTGTAATAATGCTCTCTCACCTAGTGCTCCATGACCAATCTCACGTCTACCTGGTGCTCCATATCTACCTGTTTCTCCAACAGAAAACTGTGGAAAGTTATAGTGTAACATAAATCTTTTTTCATCTTCTAAAGATAGGCCATCTAAAATCTGATGTTCTCCTAAAGCTCCTAGGGTAGTTACTGATAAACTTTGAGTTTCTCCTCTAGTAAATAAAGCAGAACCATGCGTTCTTGGTAATAAATCAATAGAAGCACTAAGTGGTCTTATTTCATCAAAACGTCTACCATCACTTCTTAATTTTTCTTTAACTATTATCTTTCTAAACAAGTTATATTCTGTATCACTAATTATTTTACTTACTTTATATAATAAGATATCTAAGTCTTCTGCTTCTTTATTTTCTTCCTTATATTTAGTTAAAATATTCTCTTTAATTTCATCTAATCTTTGGTATCTTTCTTGTTTAGCTTTTATTCTTAAAGCTTCATCTATATCTTTAGAGCAAAGACTTTCTACTTCACTTCTTAACTCATCTTCGATTTCAATTTTTTCATATTCCATTTCTTTAATATCATACTCACTTAAAATATCTAATTGAAATTTACAAAGTTTCTTTATCTCTTCATGAGCTAACATTAAAGCATCAAGCATAGTATCTTCATCTAACTCTTTACTACCAGCTTCTACCATTGTAATTGCATCAATTGTACCGGCTACGGTAAGGTCTAATTTACTATTTGCTAATTCTTCTTGAGTTGGATTAACTACAAATTTATTATTTATATAACCAATCTTTACTCCTGCTACTGGTCCTAAAAAAGGAGCGCCTGTTAACATAGTAGCAAGACTTGATCCAAACATAGCAGTAAGTTCTGGTGAACAATCTTGATCTACTGATAAAACTGTATTAATGATTTGTACTTCATGCTTAAAATCTTCCTTAAATAAAGGTCGCATTGGTCTATCAATCATTCTAGCAGCAAGGGTCGCCGCATCAGTTGGTCTTCCTTCTCTTTTAATAAAGCCACCAGGAATCTTTCCTACTGAATAAAGTTTTTCTTGATAGTTAACTGTTAATGGGAAAAAGTCACTTAATAAGTTAGCTGTTTTTCCTACTACTACTGCCGTAAGTATTACTGTATCATTATAACGAACTAAAACAGAACCAGTTGCTTGTTTAGCAAGTTCTCCTTGTTCTACTACAATCTTTCTACCATGAAAATCAAGTTCAAATACTTTTTTCATACATACCTCTTTTCTATCTATAGAAAAAGAAACACTAGTATTTAGTGTTACTTTCTAAGTCCTAATTTTTTAACAACTTCACGATACTTTGCTACATCAGTCTTAGCTAAATACTTAAGTAGACTACGACGTTGTCCAACTTTCATTAAAAGACCACGATTTGAATGATAATCATGTTTATGTTCTTTTAAATGAGCTGTTAACTTTTCTATTTCTTTTGTTAAAATAGCGATTTGTACTTCTGTTGAACCAGTATCTTTTTCATCTCTTGCGAATTCTTTGATGATTTGTTGTTTTTCAATCTTTGTTAAAGCCATTACTAACACTTCCTTTCTTTAATAAATCCACCATATTCTAATAAAAAGTAGTAGGAAGAACTGCTTAATACGAGAACAGGTAACTGTACATACTATACTATAGAAATAGCTTTTTGTCAAAAGAATATTGTCAATTTTTCAAAAGACTATTATCATCTAATAGAAAGTCATATATTCCCATAATAACTATCCCTTGTTCGTTTTGATATTTAACAATAATAATTTCTTTAAATAATAATTTCTTTCAATTTCCATAGTACCCTCCATTACTAACTTTTTACACTTGTGTAACTTTTTAGTAATGATAAACTATTATTTACAAAAAAACATTATCATTTTTATGATAACATTCTTATTTTAAAATTATTTCCCACAGCATTTTTTATACTTTTTGCCGCTGCCACAAGTTGTAAGAACTCCCATATTTATAATACTTATAATATTTATAATATTATTGATATTTCAAGGCTTTACCGTCTTGGTAATCTATTATATTTATAATATTTATAGTATTTTTGTTATTATAAATATTCCTCTAATGCAAACAAATCGCAAACAATGTTTGCATTCATTTACTAAGGTCATTATATTCTTTATATATAACAAATGCCAATGTGCGTTTTTATTTTTTGCATATTCATTATACTATAAATATTTATTTTTATCAATGGATCTGCCGGATTATTCATATTTAATAATTTCTTCTATAATTTCAGATTTTGTTATCTTATCAAAAACATCAGTTGCTAATCGTCTAGATTTTTCTGTACTTGAAATATAATAATTTTCCGTTGTTTCTACATTTCTATGTCCAAGTATATCAGCGACATCTCTTATCTCAATTCCATTAGTTAATATCTTAGTTGCATAACTTCCTCTTAAATCATAGAATCTACATTTTTTAATTTCTAACTCATTATGAATAATTTTAAATGGATATCTTGTTAAATCAGTCCCTACATATAAACCATTTTCTTTTGTAAATACAACTATTTTTTCTTTACCTTTACTTTACTACTAAAAGTTTGATTTTCTAAAGTTTTCATTTGCTCTTGAAATTCAGCCTGTTCAAGTACACTAAGACTTTTCGATGTTAATATAGGTGCAAATTCACTTTGTAATCTAATATTTATCATTGTATCGCCAATAAATCTATCCTTTTTCGTTTCTTTTACTAGTTTTTTTAAGATACTTAAATTATAGTCAGAATATAACTCTTTAGGCAACTTCTCCATTCCATAGGAAGGAGTTGATTGCATCTTTTCAATAAGATTTAACAGCTTACTTTCTTTAGTTTCAAATATTTCAGATAACTCTTCTTTGTTACTATCATCTAATACAGCTATAATTTCTCTAAACTCATCAATATTATTTAGTGTTAAATTATTTATAATATCATCTCTTAACTTATTAATTTGAGCTTGATATATTTCTAGAGCCTTTTTTACTGACTCTTGTTGATTTAAAAGTTCTGTTTTTGTTAATTTTTCTGCTGAAACTACTGGTTCTATTAATGAAAAATTTCTTTTTCTAACTAATTTTAAATTTTTAGATAATAAATTATTACTAGAATCAACTTGCAATTTTGAACTTTTTCTATTATTTTGGTTAGACTTTTCTCTTTTCATCTTAATAATCATTTCATTCAACTTAGTTAAATTATATTGAGAATATACTTCTTTAGGTAATTGCTCTACACTAAAAATAACAGATGATAACTGTAACTTTTCAAATTTATCAATAGTTTCTACCAAATTCTTTTTTCTAGGTTGAAAGTCTTTAATTAATTTTTTCTTATCTTCACTAGCCAAAGTACTAAGGACTTTCTCTATTTCTCTACTATTTTCTAAAGTTAAGTTATACTTTATATTATTAGCTAACTCTTTTACTTTATTTTGATAATCATTTATAATCTTTCTTACCATTTGTTGTTGAACTTGAAAACCATTTTCTTGTAATTGACTTTCTAAATCACTCAAATAAGAAATATCATTAGATGTCTTTAATACTTCTATTTCTTTTGCAAGTGTTTGCTGAATCATTTCATCAAAAGTTTCTAATTTAGTAACCACCACTTTCTTATCGCCTAAAGAGATAGTTTCATCATTAGTCAATGCTACTAATTTATCTTTTAATTTAGTTAATACTTCTTTGTTTTGAATAATAAAATTAAAAGTCAATTTAGATAAAATATTGTCAACCTTCAAAAACAAATAATCATTTAAGCTTTTATGATTTGATACTGTATTCTGCTTAACTTGTTTCAAATCTAAGTTTGGCGTAGAAGTTATTCGCTCTGACTTTTTCACTGGTTTAGATAACTTACCATTAGGATTTCGTAACCAATTGATGGTTTTACGAAAAGAATTTTCTTCACTTACTAACCTATCATAATAAGAACTGATATAATTAAACTTCTCCTCATATTCTGCTGCTTGCAACAACATTTCTTTATTTTCTTCACTTATAAATCTATCAATATTGAACTTTTTCATCTGATAATCATAAGGATACTCTTTTTTATATTTTAGCCAATGATTGTTTTCTTCATTCTTATAATATTCAATTTCTTCTTTAGCATCTAACAAGTCTCTTCGAGCTTTATTTTTGCACATATTAAATTTTACAATTATATCTTTTCCATTTTTATCTTTACAATTAAAATCAAATTCTTTTCCTAAAGCTTTCATTAATGGGAGAATTTCTCCTAAATAATTTCTAGTTTCTATTGCTGTATGAATAATACTATTTCCTTTAGTGTCTCTTGCATTAACATTTAAATTATACTTTTTTGTTAAATTAATAAGATCAACTACAAACTCTGTTGAATAACCTTTTTCAAGAGCAAATTGAATAAGATTAACGCCATAAAAAGGAGCACAATAATTTGCATTAAAACCATTTTGTAACAAAACTTCTATAAATTTCAAACTCTTTACTGTATCGATTTGTTTTTTCTCTTGCAAACCACAAAATAATATAATATTTAATGCAGAATTATACTCTTGAACATCAAGATCTTTTAGTAATACCTCTTTTATTGATTCATAGGTTATTTCATCAGCTGATAAATTAAAATATGATATTATTTCTTCTAATTTTAAATTTCTATACCATATATTTACTTTTTTGTTTTCTTTCATTAATATCACCATTCCTTGAGACTACAAAAGTCTGCAAATATAATAACATATATATTTCCTATTTAAAATATTTTTTTGTATAACTTAACAAATATAGAAATATTAATTATTATTTTTTAAGTTCCAATTAAGTCCATTATCATTACTAATAAATGTTAACTCTTTATCATCATCTATAAAACATTTTAATATTAAAGTATTATTATCATAATAAGGCATACTTTTTATTGTTAGATAAGAAACATCTTCATTTATATAATTAAATTTAGAACTTAGAAAAGTTTTACCTCCATTATTAGTAACATATAAACTAATTTTATTATCATCTAAATAAATTTTACCTGTATTAGCTATAAATCCTAAGTTTTCATTTAAAAATAAGAATTTTGCTTCATTATTAACTTGAATTACATAATCTGATATAACATAAGAGTTTTTACCATTGTCTTTACTTCTTAGAATATTTACTAACATATTTTGTCCTAATACATTATCTACTTTACCAATTCTCAAAATGGTGTTATTAAATTTCTTTTCATATAATACTTCTTCATCTTCTGGTAATAGATAATCAGTAGAACTATTAGATTTATTACTATCTATATTATAATTATTTTTATCTATTACTTTACCATTTTTATCTTTAACAAATGTTTCTATTCTTTTTGTTTTTATTTTTCCAGTATCATCGTAATAGGTATAAGTAACACTATCAGAAATATTTGGATTAGTGAAAGGGTCATAACCACCTTTTCCAAAATCACCATGCACTCTTACTTTAGTTTCCATCAATAGAAATCCATAATAGTCATAATAATCAACATCAACATGTAAAAATGAAGTAACAACTGCTACATATTTTTTATCATCTAATGTTACAGTATGTTCTG
>CAKPPW010000033.1 GCA_934177995.1 uncultured Bacilli bacterium | reverse complement strand
GATTGCCGATAATGTTTTCTTGTTAAATCCACTTGCTAATATCAAAGAAATAATAGAAAAAATAATCATTTCTATTATACATAAAAATAATAAATTGATACCTTTAAAATATAAAGATAAACCAATATAAAAAATTACTAAATTCAAAACAACGCTTAATACAGATAACAGTCCTTTATAAGAACCAACTATATAAAGTAAATTTAAAAATATGACTATCATTAAAGTTAGATAGAAATCTCTTTTTAATTCAATACCACTCGCATCTAATATTATTTTGTCATTAACTTTGTATTTATCCGTAACAACAGATGAATAAGATTCATCATATGAGATGGTTTTTTCTTTTCCTTTTTGCTTACCGTTAGTTATTATACCTATTATTTTCCTCACATAGTATTTTTCTTCTAATCCTAATGAGTTTTGAGATATTTCTTCACTAACTGTATCAATTTTTGTTATTTTAACAATTTGTTTGGAATATAAGAAATCATCATTATAAACAAAAATTAAAATAATTATAGATATAAAAAATATAATAATAGAAATTAGTTTCTTTTTACTAGACATACTACTACCTCCAAATCTATTATACTAGTTTTTTCAAAAAATACTATCTTGATATTGGAGTAGGTATAAAAACTTATACTTATTTTTTTCTTATCATATAATACATTATGAATATAATTGATTATGTTAGTAAGAATAATCTTACAATGAAAGACTCACCCCTTAATGAAGTAGATAGCTTAGTTTTATCACAACTTTCATATCTTTACTATGAAAAAGTACAACTACCTTGTAAGATAAGTGATTTAAATAATTACTTTTATGATTTATTAGGTACTGATAGAGATGATTTAAATAACTTAAACCTATTAGAAAAAGTTTGTTCCTCTAAAAGATTCTCTAATATAATAGTTAATTACTATATCAGTAAAGATAACTTAGTAGAGAATAAGCAATTTTCTGCTGTAACCTTTTTCTTAGAAACAGGGGATATCTATATTGCCTATCGTGGTACTGATGGAACAGTTAATGGCTGGAAAGAAGATTTTAATATGTCATTTTTATCACCAGTACCAGCCCAGGTAGAAGCATTAAAATATTTAGAAACAGTCTTGGCTTTAACTAATAATTACTGTTATATTGGTGGACACTCTAAAGGAGGAAACTTAGCATTTTATGCTGCTATATATCTAAAAGATAAAAGAAGAATAAAAAAAGTATTCTCTCATGATGGTCCTGGTTTTCAAGAGAAAGTAGTTACTAGTAAAGAATTTAAAAATACTGAACCACTACTTTATAAAACAGTACCAGAAAGTTCAATAATAGGTATGTTACTTTGTAATAGTGAAGATTATACCGTAGTAAAAAGTAATGAAAGTGGAATAATGCAACATGACCCATTCTCTTGGTTAGTAAATGATAACAGTTTTATCTATTTAAAAAGATTAACTAAAACATCTATTTATACCAATAAGGTACTAAAAGATACCATAAACAATCTAACAAAAAAAGAAAAAGAAGAATTTGTTAAGGCTTTATTTACTATCTTTGATAGGGCAGATATTAAAACTCTTAAAGATTTATCAAAAAACTGGTATAAAAAAATTCCACCAATTATAAAATCAATGGAATCTTTAGATGATAAAATAAAGAAATGTCTTTGGGATACAATTAAAGTATTAGTAGTCTTCATTATTAAAAATTTACCATTCTTACTTTGAAAAAATATCATGGAAATAGGGCATGTCTTTGACAGTCTTATTTTTCTTTTTTAATACTTTAAAGTCATATCTTGATCTATTAAGGAAAGGTAATTCGTCTGTTTTCATCTCAAACTCATCTTCACTAACCTCATCAATACTCTTATGAAAAACAGTCTGGTAAAAGGCTAATAGATAAGCTAGTCTATCATAATTTTGTTTTCCTTGATAATCTATACCTCTATTTTCTAAGTACTCAAATAAAGGAGCTGAAATAGTCATTGGTTCCATTCTTTTAATACCAGCACCATCAAAGTCTATAAAAGAAAAATCATTATTTTCTTCATCAATCATGACATTGTTGTAATTAATGTCACCTAGTACAATCTTTTTCCTATTACGATGTATTTCTTCTAGTTCTAAAGAAACATCAATAAGTTTATCTTTTAATTCTTCTATAGAATGAGTCTTTTCATACTGACTTAGTGTAATTCCTTTTTTATATGCCATTGTACATCCACAAAAAGAATAGCCATTATATAGCTTAGCAAGAGGAGCAGCTACTCTTAGATTAGTAACTTTACTAGTTTCTTCAACATGAGCTTCTCTTTCTATTAATTCGTAAATACTAAAGTTTTTATAGATTTTATATACCATTTTATTATCATGATAAATAGCACTTTCACTAGATATATCATCATTAATTTTAACTACTTTATCAAAATTAATACTAGTAATATCAATCTTTTTCATTCTACCACCCCTTATTTGCCACATATTATATCACATTTTACTAAAAAAAGAAAGATGCAGTTTCCTAAAACATCTTATCAACATTATCAGGCACTTTATCTTTCATAATTGTATTTATAATTTTTTCTTTCTTTTCTTTAGAAATATTTTTACCAGTCATAGTTGCTATTTCATCAACTACTTCACTTAAAGTCTTCTCATCTTTCATATTTCCATCTTGTAATTTATTAGCAAGAGATAAAATTGTATCTTTACTAACATTAGTCTTTTTCTCAACCTTTTTAAAAAAACTATCTCCAAACATTTATAGAACCTCCTAGTTCATTATATGAAACTAGAAAGATTAAGTTCTATTTATTTCTAGTGATTCTCTTTAGTTGAACATTAAACTCTTCCATTGAAATTAAGCCTTTATCAAGTCTATCTTGTAACATAGCAAGTGACTTTTCGTGCATTCTTTCACTATCTAGTGGATTAGCATAACGATAAGCGGAAACATCATTAGTAAAGATATTCTTTCTTTCTGTTTCTTTATGTAAATCAGAAAAGTTAGTTTTTTCAAACCGTTTATTATTAAAAGAGTTATTCCTTCCTATTATCATAAGTCGTCCCCATTTCTATTCTTGAATTGTAACACAATAGGTGTACCTTCTAAATCAAAGTTTTCTCTTAATTGATTTTCTAAATATCTTTCATAAGAGAAATGCACTAATCCTTTGTTATTAACTCTAAAAGTAAACTTAGGTGGTTTAGTACCAGTTTGACTAACAAAATAAATCTTTAATCTTTTCGCTTTATAACTAGGAGCAGGATTTCTATCATAGGCATCTCTTATAACATCATTTAAAATACTAGTTTTAATCTCTCTATTAATATTTTCCTTAACTTTTAAAACTTCAGGCATTAAAGTAGAAATTCTTTTTTTAGTAAGAGCGGATAAGAAAACGATAGGAGCATAAGTAATAAACTGAAATTCACTTCTTACTAGTTTTTTATAATCATTAATACTAGTTTCCTTTACAGTATCCCATTTATTAACAACTATAATTATTCCTTTTCCTTTTTCTAAAGCATAAGAGGCGATATGTTTATCATGTTCCTTAATACCTTCTTCAGCATTAATAACTAAAAGACATAAATCACTTCTATCAATAGCTCGCATACTTCTAACAAGACTATATTTTTCGATACTTTCAAAGACTTTTCCTTTTTTACGCATACCTGCTGTATCAATTAAGACATATTCTTCACCATGATATTTTAAAACAGTATCAATAGAATCTCTTGTCGTACCTGCAACATTTGATACTACAACTCTCTCTTCATTTAGTAAGGCATTGATTAAACTACTTTTTCCAACATTAGGTCTACCAATAACACAGAATTTTAATCTTTCATCAGGTATTTCTTCTTCTTCTACAATATCTTTAGTAATCTCATCCAATAATTCATAGTAACCAGTATTATGAATAGCACTGATGGGAAGATAAGTATCAAATCCTAGTTCATAAAAATCATAAAGATTATCATTAGCTTCCTTAGTATCAATCTTATTAATAGCTACAATTACCTTTTTACCACTTCTTCTTAAAATGTCCCTAATAATTAAGTCATCCTTAGTAAGTCCTAGTTTTCCATCTACTACAAATAAAATAATAGAAGCTTCACTAATAGCAAATTCTGCTTGAATTCTTATTTCTTTTTGAAAGTTTTCCTTCTCATCTTCAATCCCACCAGTATCTATTATGGTAAAGTTTTTGTTATTCCAACTAACATCTTGATAAAGTCTATCTCTTGTTACACCAGCTATATCTTCAATAATAGCAATTTTTCCTCCAGCAATCTTATTAAATAAGGTACTTTTCCCAACATTAGGATGTCCAATAATTGCTACAATATTCTTCTTCATATAATGTCCACCTCTTTTCATATATCTTATTTTAATTCGAAATGATGCTAAAAGCAATAAAAAAAGACATTAGTTGTCCTTCTTAAATTCAACGATGTCAGAAACATTACAATTCAAGTAATTGCAAAGTCTTGCTAATACATAAATGTCAATTCTCACAATTTCCCCAGTAGCTAATCTTTTAACTACTTTAAAATCAGTACCAGTATCGGTAATTAGTTTTCTTTTGTTAATACCTCTATCATCTAATAATTGTTCTAATTTAAAAATATAGGTACCACCATCTACTTTTATATTCACATGTTTCTTTTCCATCTTGCTACTCGCCCTTCCACATTAATTTTAACAAGCAACTAGCTAATTGACTAGTGGCTATATAACTAGTATTTCTAAAAAAAGGGTATTTATTCATTTAAAAAAAGAGAAATTTATAATATAATTAAAGTAAGAAAGGAGAATATAAAATGATAATTGGTATTATTATCTTATTGGTAGGTATACTATATTTAATTGAAATATTTAATCCAGGTTTTCATTTGGAGTTTGATATTGTATGGCCAGTAGTATTAATAGCTATCTCTATCTATTATATAATTAAAGAAGAAAAGTTAGACTTTACTAAAATATTGATGCTGTTTATTGGATTATGGTTCTTACTAGTTAATACGTCTTTAATAACAGAACCATATAATAAAGCTTTTTGGCCAGTAGTATTAATACTTGTAGGAGGATATATTGTAATGAATAGTCTTAATATAAGTAAAAAGAGTACTAGGATAAAAACTAGTAAGCATTCAAAAGATTACTTTGGAATATTTAGTGAGGTTAAAGATTGTATTAAAACTAAAAATTTTAAAGGAGCAGATGTTTACTGTATCTTTGGAGGAGCAGAACTAGATCTTAGAGACACAGAACTAAAAGAAGATACAACATTAAATGTTTATTCTTTCTTTGGCGGTGCTACTATTAAAGTTTCTGATAATTATAATGTAGTATGTAACTCAACTGCTATTTTAGGAGCTAATGAAAATAAAGCTTCTAATGATGTTGATAAGTCCAAACCAAACTTGATAATTAACTGTATTTCCTTTTGTGGAGGAACGGAGATTAAGTAGATGAATTTTATAGAAATTAAAGAAGAAGCTAAAAGGCTTACCTCTAAAAACATTTTAAAATTTTGGAAGAGTAGTTTATTAGTATTTGGTTCTTCAATAGCTTTAGCAATTATTCTAGGAATAATATCTGGTGGAGTATTAGCTTTTATTACAGAGTTATTAGCATTACCACTTTATATAGGATTTATTAGTTATATACTTGGTCTTACAAGGAAAGAAGAAGTATCCCTTGCTGATATATTTCAAGATTATAAAAAGATAGGATTAATTGTAGTTACACTTATTATTAGTTACGTACTTATTGTGATTGGTTATATACTTTTAATAATTCCTGGTATAATGATTGCCTTTTCACTGGTAATGGTAAGCTACTTATTAGCAGATTCTAAAGAAACAAATACTAGCGAAGCAAGAAACATAATAAGACAAAGTAGAGAAATGATGAATGGTTATAAAATGGATTATTTCATTTTTGAATTAAGTTTTATTGGCTGGTATTTTTTAGGCATTATAACATTCGGAATTGCTTACATTTATGTAATACCTTACTTTACTTTTGCCAATACTTTGTACTATCAAAGATTAAAAGAGAAAAGAGAAGCCTAGAATAATGAGGTTTTTCTTTTTTTCTAATTGTGCTAAAATAAGGGCGGAGGTATATATATGAAAATATGTGTTTTAGGAAGTGGAGCTTTTGGTCTTGCTATTGCTTCCTTATTATCAAAAAATAAAAATAATGAAATTATTGTCTGGACTTCTTTTAAAGAAGAATATGAAGAACTTAGTAAATTACATACTCATAAGAAAATATTTAATGATTTCTCGTTTGAAAAATTAAACTTTTCTATGGATTTAGATAGTTCTATTAATAAAGCTAGTGTTATTATTCTAGCAGTTCCATCTAATGCTATTAGAGAGGTTTTAGAAAAACTTAAAAATAAACTTAGTAAGCAAATACTTATCTTTGTTTCAAAAGGCTTAGAAAAAGGTACTATGAAAAGATCAAGTGAGATAGCCGAAGATTTAAAAATAAGTAATCACTATGGAGTTTTAGCAGGACCAACTTTTGCCAAAGATATGTTAAAAGAGATACCACTTGGTTTTACACTAGCTACAAAAGAAGAAAATGTTTCAAATATAGTAAAAGAAATGTTTATTAATACTAGTGTTGAGATAGAAACTACAAGTGATATAGTAGGAGTAGAGTATTGTGGTTGCATCAAAAATGTTTTAGCAATCATTACTGGTTATTTTTATACTAAAGAAAAAGCAAGTTCTGCAAGAGCAGCTTTCTTTACAAAAGTAGCTAAGGAAGAAGCTAGACTATTAGAACTATTAGGTGGTAATAAAACTACTTTATATACTTTTGCTGGAATTGGAGATTTACTATTAACCGCTACTAGTAATGAAAGTAGAAATTTCTCTTATGGAGAAGCTTTAGCTAACAACTTAATTAATGATAAATTAACAACTGTAGAAGGCAAAAAGACTTACCAATCTTTAATAACTTTAATTCCTAAAGAAGAACTAAATAATTCACTACTTACTACTTATTCTTATTTATTTAAGGAAGTGTAGTTTAAGTGGCAGTATATTTTGAACCAATAAAGACAACTTTAATTTTGTTTCCAATAATTGCTTTCTTTATAACTTTACCATATCTAATTATTGAGTATCACAAGTATGGGGCAGTTCCTCTATTAAGAAGTGTTATAGTATATACTTTTATACTTTATTTATTAGCAGCTTTTCTCTTAGTAATACTACCACTTCCGTCTAAAGAAGCGGTTTTAAAAATGCCTACTAGGTCTCCCCAGTTAGTTCCATTTACTTTTATTAAAGATATAATGGTAACAACAAATCTTAATTTAAAGAATCCTAGTACTTACTTGTCATTTCTTAAAACACCAACAGTCTATACAGTTATCTTTAACTTGTTTTTACTGTTTCCTTTTGGTGTTTATTTACACTATTATTTTGAAAAGAAATGGTATCAGGTACTTATTATGTCTTTTTGTTTAAGTCTATTTTTTGAGATAACTCAACTTACTGGTATATTCTTTATCTATCCGAAAGCCTATAGATTGTTTGATGTAGATGACTTAATAATTAATACTTTAGGTGGTATGCTTGGCTTTGTTTGTACTAAACCATTAACTATTTTTTTACCATCAAGAAAAGAACTAGATCAAAAAGCTTATACTAAAGGAACAAAAATATCCATTTATAGAAGAGGTATAGCTTTCTTTATAGATTTATTCTTAGTATTTTGTTTTTCTGCACCTATTTGGGTATTATTTGGAAGTAAAGTTTCTTTTGGAACATTTTATAGTATTATTCTATTTCTATATGAAATGTTATTTCCTTTACTAGATAATGGCAGAACAATAGGAAAAAGACTTGTTAATATAAGATTAAAATGTATTAATGAAAGTGCATCTTTTCCTATTAGATTAATATTTAGACAAGTGATACTTTATTTATTTATCTTAAGAATACCAAGTTATCTAAGTTACTTATCCAGGGTACATCTAGGAAATAATGGATTAGAATTTTTAATTACTTTTGGTAAGTTATTGATGATAAGTTATTACCTATATTTTATTTATGAATTATTTTTAAATATACTTGGTAAAAGAAAAGATTTTAACTATGAACGGATTTGTTTGGTTACTAATTCTAGTCTGATAGTGTTGCAAGATGATAAAAATATGATAGAATAATACTAGGAGGAATGAGAATGAAAATAGAAGTTAAAAAGACAATGTGGCCTTCATTAATTAGTTCAGCAGTTATACTTGTACTAGGATTATTGTTGTTTTTTAAGTCATCAGTTACTTTGATGGGAATATCTTATATCTTTGGAGGATTAATTATTGCAATTGGTGTTCTTGCTATTATAAGATTTATTTCTAATGACCATAGTGATATATCTAATCAGTTAAATATTATCTATGGAATTATCTGTATAATTGGAGGAATTTTCTTTATTGAAAAACCTGAGATAATTGGAAGTATAATTCCTGTTGTTATGGGAATTGGTATTATAATTAGCAGTTCATTAAAGATACAACAGTCGTTTAATCTTAAAAGTTTAAATAGTAGTTATTTCTTTTGGTCATTTGTAACAGCACTATTAAGTTTAATCTGTGGAGTTGTATTATTATTTAATCCATTCAAAGGGGCCGTTATTATTACTAAAGTTATAGGAATATTTTTAGCTATATATGCTATCTTAGATATTTGTAATACTATTGTTCTTAAAAAGAGTGGAGTTTCTATTAGTATTAGTACTGCTATTGACGATAATAATGAATCTAGGAAAAAAACAGAAGATGCTAAAATAATTAAAGAAGTAACTAAAAAAGGGGATGAAAATGAATGATTTTGTTTAGTTTTAAAGAAATATCAGAAAAGCTAAGTGCAACAGTAGATTCGTTTTTGCGTGTTTATGGAGGAAATCCGATTGTTTGGACATTGATACTTGCTGTTATAATTGCAATTTCTTATTGGGCTATTTCTTCATTAGGTGATAAATGAAATTGATATTTAGGCTAAGAACTAGCTGAACTTATGTATTTAAATACTATTTATAATTTATAAGACATTAAATTAATTATTAAGTTAAGCAGTATAGAAGAAGCATGAGGCATTGGAACTTTAGTTTCACGTGTTGTTTGTTTTCTAATAATATAGTTGTTATCTTTTGAAAAGAGGAATATGGATGAAAAAATTAATAAAGGGTAAATCATATAAAATTCACAGTTATAAACACAACGGAATAATTTATAAATCTTGGAATCATGCTATTTTTCTTGATTATATAAAAGAATGTGATGTTTATATTTTTGCTAATGAAGGTGCTACAGTTTTAGAAATGGACGGAAGAAGCTGGAATACTAGAGAACCAGCAATTTTATTTTTTTATGGAAAACATTGGTATAACGTGATAGCCCAATTTAAAAAGAAAGGAATTTATTATTATTGTAATTTAGCTAGTCCCGTATTAATAGAAGAAAACACTATAAAATATATTGATTATGATTTGGATGTAAAAGTGTTTAAAGATGGTAGTTTTAAGATATTAGATAGAAAAGAATACAATTATCACAAGAAAAAAATGAAATATCCGCAAGAACTGGAAATTGTTATAAAAAATGAATTGAGTGATTTGTTGGAAAGAATAAAAAATAAATCAGGGTGTTTTTCTTGTGAAATAGTTGAAAAATATTATGAAAATTATAATAATTTAAAAAAAGTTGAAAAAGAGTAAAAAATATGTTGACAATATTCATAACGTTTGATAAAGTAGAAAACGTCACTTGAAAAAAGTGTAGGAATTTGTCAATTAAAAAAATAAAAAACAGTATTGACAATATCATTAAAGTTTGTTATATTAATAACGCAGCTTGAAAAAAGCAACAATGTTCTTTGAAAACTAAGCAAAACGTCAATTACATT
>CAKPPW010000032.1 GCA_934177995.1 uncultured Bacilli bacterium | reverse complement strand
TCATGTTCTAGGAATGGAATACAACTTGTTGTTACAGATACAACTTGTTGAGGTGATACATCAATATAATCAACTTGCTCTGGCTTAGCAAGAATATTCTCATCACGGAATCTTGCAGATACTTGTTTATCTATAATTACATTATCTTCATTTGTATTTACTGTAGATTGACTGATTATATAATCTTGTTCTTCATCAGCTGTTAAATAATCTACATGGTCTGTTATCTTACAATTTTCAACTTTACGATATGGAGTCATTATAAATCCATACTCATCAATCTTAGCATAACTTGCAAGTGAAGTAATAAGTCCGATATTTGGTCCTTCAGGTGACTCAATTGGACAAATTCTACCATAGTGAGAAGCATTAACGTCACGAACTTCAACACCGGCTCTATCACGAGAAAGTCCACCTGGTCCTAAAGCTGATAAACGTCTTTTATTAGTAAGCTCTGCAACTGGGTTAGTTTGGTCCATGAATTGTGATAGCTGACTGCTTCCAAAGAATTCTTTCATAGCAGCTGTTACTGGACGAATATTAATTAATGTCTTAGGAGTTACTTCTTCCATTTCTTGAGTAGTCATTCTCTCACGAATAACACGTTCCATTCTTGATACACCAATACGGAATTGATTCTGTAAAAGTTCTCCTACTTGACGAATACGTCTATTTCCTAAATGGTCTATTTCATCAAAGTTACCAACACCATGTAATAGATTTAAGTAGTAAGATACTGAAGCATATACATCAGAAATAGTTAATCTTTTAACTTCTAATGTTTGATCATTACCAATAACTATTAAGTTTTTCTTCTTATCTGATGGATCAACTATCTTAATTTCTTGAATCTTATTATAAGTATCCAAGTCTTCATTAACTGTTACTTCTTTAACCCCATAACCGTCAGCAAGAATATCTTTTAATTCTAAGAATACATCTTTATTAATCTTAGTTCCTTTACTAAATTTAACTTCACCATTAACTTTTACATCTTCAGCTAATGTTTGATTTAACAAACGATCTAGTATATTTAATTTTCTATTGAACTTATAACGTCCAACTTTAGCTAAGTCATAACGAAATTCATCAAAGAATCTAGTAATAATTTGGTTCTTAGAAGAATCAAGAGTAGCAGGTTCACCTGGTCTTAATTTTTCATATATTTCAATTAAAGCTTCATCTGTATTTTTAGTTGAATCTTTTTGAATAGTATTTTTTAAGTAATCATCTTCTCCAAACATCTTTAAGATTTCTTCATCAGAAGAAAGTCCAAAAGCACGTAAAAGAGTAGTAAGTGTTACCTTTCTTGTTCTATCAATTCTTACATATAAAACATCTCTAGCATCTGCTTCAAATTCTAACCAAGTACCACGTGTAGGAATGATTTGAGATGTAATTAACTCACGACCATTTTTGTCTATCTCTCTATTATAATAAACACTTGGACTACGTACTAATTGTGATACAATAACACGTTCTGCCCCATTAATTACAAAGGTACCACTATCAGTCATAGTAGGCATATCACCCATAAAAATTTCTTGCTCTTTTACTTCACCAGTTTCTCTGTTAAATAAACGAACATCAACTTTTAAAGGAGATGCAAAAGTTGTTTCTCTGTCTTTACTTTCTTTAATAGTATATCTTGGACTATCAAAATGATAATCACCGAACTCTAAAGATAAAGTACCAGAAAAGTTTTCCACAGGAAATAAATCATCAAATACCTCTTTGATTCCTGTAGTAATAAACCAATCATATGATTTTTTTTGAATTTCCAATAAATCCTTTAATTCATAAGTATTTCTTATTTTTGAATAATTTCTTCTTTCACGATGTTTTCCATATTTTACTATTTTATATGCCACTCATCTTCACCCCTATACACAATTTTTCGTACAAATGTTACTCTAAAAATAACACGTTGCCAATTTATATTATTAACACAATCTTAGCAACAAGTCAACTGTTTTCAGCTAAAATTATGAAAAAACCTTTATCTTTTTTTACTACTTCAATTTTATAAATATCACTTAAATCTTTTACTACTGATTTAGCTCCCTGGTCCTTATGAATTACAAAGTAAAGTTTACCATTATCATTAAGATATTTCTTAGCATCTATTAATATCTCATAGACTTTCTTTTTACCAGCATGAATTGGTGGATTAGTAACTATCAAGTCATATTTCTTATCTATGTTTTGATAAGCATCACTTTCAAATACTTCTACATTATCACACTTATTTTCTATTATATTTTTTTTAGTTAAATGTAAAGCTCTTTTATTAACATCAACCATAGTTGTATAACAATTATATTTTTTATTTAAAATTATCCCTAGTGTTCCATAACCACATCCCACATCAAGAATGCTATTATAGTTCTCATCTTTAATTGATTCTAATAACAACTTACTTCCATAATCTACACCTTTCTTAGCAAAAACACCATTATCAGTATAGAAAGTAAATTCTCTATTAAAGATTGAACAATTAGTCTTTTTTAACTGACTTTTTAAATTTTGGTCATTTTCAAAATAGTGACTCATTTTATCACTCCAAACAAGAAAAAGACAACCTTCCATCATTATAGATAAACAGTTGTCTCCTTTCGTATGGTTATAATACAATACTTTTATTAAATCGTCAACATTTTTTTAACTTTTTTGCTACTAGTTAACAATATTTTACTAAATCTAACAATATAGTAGTATCAAAGTTAATGATATTAAAAAGTAATTAATTGCATAATACATAAATATTGTTGGTACAAGCCAATAACTAGATATTTTTTTCATAAAGAAAGTAAAGAAAACTTTCATGAATAAATAATAAAGAAGAATCAAATAAACAAAAGAATAAGTCCTGCTAAATAATGTTAAGGCTGTTATAAAGAAATTAAAAGCTGATATAACTACACAAGTAACAAAGGAAGTAAGACAAGAAACTTTTCGGTGATAATAGAAAAACGTTCCAAGTACTATGGCTACTAGTAACTGAACATAAGGATTAATTCCATATGATGCCATTAAAGTTAAATTTTTACCTTTAAAGAATAACAAATTAGCTAAAAAGGTAATAAAACCCACTACACAAGATAGAAAAATTATTAAAAGTTCTTTCTTAGAGTCATCCTGATATGGAGGATGAAATGCTTGGTCTATAATATCTGTAATAGAGAAGGAAGAAACTTGTTTTTCACTTTCTTTTCCTTCATAGCCACATATATAACAAGGGTAAGTATCAATCTTTTTCTTACATTTTTCACAAACCATAGTCATAAGCCTCCTACTATTAGGATAACAAAAAAGATAGCACATTGCTACCTTTTCTAAAATTAATTTATTATTTTTGTGTCTGTTTTACATCAATTACTTAACTTCAACAGTAGCTCCAGCTTCTTCAAGCTTAGCTTTAATTTCATTAGCTTCTTCCATAGAAATGTTTTCTTTGATTGGAGAACCAGCGTTATCAACTAAATCTTTAGATTCTTTTAATCCAAGACCAGTAATTTCACGAACTACTTTGATAACAGCTACTTTAGCAGCTCCAGCATCAGAGATAGATACTGTAACAGTTGCAGGTCCTTGATCTTCTTGAGCAGCTGGAGCAGCAGCAACAGCTACAGCAGATGGATCTACACCAAATTCCTCCTTCATTGCGTCTACTAATTCTTTAATTTCTAAAAGATTCATTTCTTTTAATGAGCTAATAAATTCATCTCTTGTTAATTTTGCCATTTTATTTCCTCCTTATTTTTCACTTTCTTCTTTTTGTTCACCATATAAATTTAAGCAGATTGATAGGTCGCGAACAAGTCCTATCATACCACCAGCAAGCATAGTAAGTAATCCATCTCTTGATGGGATAGTTGCGTATTCTTTTAACTTTTCAGTATCAGCTATTTCACCATCAACTACACCAACTTTTAATACTAAAGCTTCATGATCTTTTGCAAAATCAGATAGTACTTTAATAGGTGCTACTTGATCCTTACTATAAGCAAAAGCACTTGGTCCCTCTAAAGATGATGATAAATCAATGTTAAGATCATTGAAAGCTCTTGCCATTAATGTGTTTTTATAAACCTTATAATTAGCATCAGCATTTCTTAAAGCACATCTTAATTCTTTGATTTCAGCATCTGTTAAACCACGATAATCGAATAATACAAAACTAGAGCTATCATTAACTTTATCTTTGATTTCATCGATTACTGTTTGCTTTTTCTCTAAGATTTTCTTATTTGCCATAACATCCTCCTATCTAGTTTGAAGGTGCAAAAAAGTTCTCAAAAGACTTCGAGAACTTTCTAACGAACGTTGTCCTCGGTAGGATTTATTTTTATACCTACTGTCTTTGGCACCAACAAATTAACATTATTATATATTATAAATTACTATTTGTCAAAACTATTTGTATCAATTTTTATTCCAGGACCCATTGTTGATGAAATTGAAATATTTTTAATATATTCACCTTTTGCAGTTGCTGGTTTAATCTTAATGATTTGTCCTACAAAAGCATTCATATTAGATAATAAATCTTCATCAGTAAATGAAGCCTTACCAATGATAGCATGAATATTTCCAAAACTATCAGTACGGTATTCTACACGACCAGCTTTAGCATCAGATACAGCTTTTGCAACATCAGTAGTAACAGTACCAGTTTTAGGGTTTGGCATTAATCCTTTAGGTCCTAAAACACGTCCTAATCTACCAAGTAAAGGCATCATATCTGGAGTAGCAATCATAGTATCAAAATCGAACCAATTTTCTTTTTCGATTTTTTCTAACATATCAGTATCTCCAACATAATCAGCTCCTGCTTCTTGGGCAACCTTAGCTTGATCTCCTTTAGCAATAACAAGAACTTTAGTAGTTTTTCCAGTTCCTTTTGGTAAAACTATTGCTCCTCTTAATTGTTGGTCTGCTTTTTTAGTATCAAGATTAAGTCTCATTGCAATTTCAATTGAAGCATCAAATGATGTAACACTTGTTTCTTTTACTAATTTAACAGCTTCTTCTTTAGTGTAGAATTTACCTTTTTCTACTTTTTTAAGAGCTTCACAATATTTTTTGCTTCTCTTCTTCATTTTTATTCCTCCTTATGTGGTTTTACGGGGTAAGCAAAGCTTAAATTCCTCCCACATAGGTTTTAAACCTATATGTTATTACTTATCTTCTTCTACAGCAACACCCATATTTTGAGCAGTTCCTGCAACAATTTTCTTAGCTTCTTCAACATCATAGCAGTTTAAATCTGGTAATTTGATTTCTGCTATTTCTTTAAGTTGTTCTTTTGTTAATGTAGCTACCACTTCATTCTTTCCTTTTACAGAACCTTTTTGAATTTTAGCATACTTTTTAATTAAGAAACTTGTAGGTGGAGTTTTAATTACAAAATCAAAACTACGATCATCATAAACTGAAATTTCAACAGGTACAACATCTCCCATTTTATCTCTTGTTGCATCATTATACTTGGTACAAAATTCTTGTAAGTTAATTCCTAAAGGTCCAAGTACAGTACCAACTGGTGGAGCTGGGTTAGCCTTTCCTGCTTGAATTTGTAAACCTACTTTTTTTACAACTTCTTTCTTTGCCACGAAAAACACATCCTTTCTTCCCTCGTTTTCGCGAGTGGTCTTAATAGCTTTTTTTACTTTTGCTTCCCACTTAATCTATATTAAATTTAATATAGCCCCTAAATAATATCATACTTTTTAGTATTTATCAATCATTTATTGAACTCTGTCTTAATTTTTTGCAATTTTTTGCAATTTTTATCCATCATAATACAACTTTCATCAATTATACTAGAAACTTCATTTAAATTATTCATTGGAACATTTACAGTTTTCTTTTTAAAAGCTAGTCTTTGATCCTTTACAAAATGAGCATTTGCACTTGACGAACATATTATCAAATTTCTATAAAAAGTTAATGTTTCACTTTTAAACTGATATAATTGAAAAAAATTTATAATATCATTATTCCTACTTACTATTTCTACATAGTTTTTGCCATCCTTTACTTCTCTCATCAATTGATGAGAATAAAATTCACAGGAAAATAGCCATTTTTCATAAAGAGATGTATCTACAAAGATTTTTTTCTTCATTTCATCCAATTTATGATAAAATTCACTATAACTTTCTAAATCCAAATTAGATTCAATAGTAGAAAATTGCAAATAAGCAGTATTTAAAATAAACTTTTTTTCTATATCATTAAGGCAACCACTCTTTAAAGCATCTTTATATAAAAGATTAGTAATTTTTATTTTTTCTTCTAATGACTGCATAACTAAGCCTTAGATATTTGTTCAAATTCAACTTCAACTTGAGTTTCTTGTCCAAATAAGTCTACATTAAGAACCATCTTTTGATTTTCATTATCAATTTCTTCAATAGTACCAAACATACCAGTGAATGGTCCACCGATAATTTTAACCTTTGTTCCAACTGTTAAATCTTTATCAACATCAATACGTGACATTCCCATAACTTTTAAGACATTGTCAACTTCTTGAGGTGGTAATGGAGTAGGCTTTGCTCCTTTTCCACTTGAACCAATAAATCCTGTTACTCCTGGAGTATTACGAACAACATACCAAGCTTCATCAGTCATAACCATCTCAACTAATATATAACCTGGAAATAATTTCTTAACTCTTTTTTTAGTAACACCATCTTTTATTTCTGTTTCCTCTTGTTCAGGAACAATAACACGAAAAATATAATCTTGCATTCCCATAGATTCAGCACGCATTAATAATTTTTCTTTTACCTTGTTTTCATGTCCTGAATAAGTATTAACTACAAACCATTCCTTTTCCATTATCTCACCTTCCTATTTACCTAAGCTATGTAAAAATGCTAATAAAACATCAATTACATAGAAAAATACTGAACAACCAACAATCAATACTATTGTTGCTACAGAATATTTAATCATTTCTTTTTTAGTAGGCCATTTAACTCTTTTCCATTCAGATTTTACTCCCTTAAAGAATAAAACTATCTTAGCCCAAATTCCATCTTTTTTTGTTTCTTTTTTCTTAGTAGTTTTCTCTTTAACTTCTAAGTTCTTTTCTTTTTTTGCCATTTTTAACTCCCTTTCTTTTTATCAAAAGAAAAACACCTATCAGTGCTTACTTGTAAAATATCATAACTTTTTTTGTTTGTCAATGTTTATAGGAAAGATTCTATTAAACAAATAACAAAAAATGCAAGCCCTAAAACCATAGTTATTCTAGTAACCACTAGTTCTGCTCCTCTTTCTTTACGATTCTTAAATAAATCTGTAGTATTACCTGATAGAATTTGTGCTCCACCTTCAGCCTTACTACTTTGTAACAAAACAATAATAATTAATAGAATTGATATTATAACTAATGCAATTTTCATAAATGTACCTCCATGAATAAACAACATTATACTACCATAGAAAAAAAAGAAATGCAAGATACTTATCTTTAGCATTTCCCTTAATTTACTGATAATTATTTATTTAATTCTTCTTCTATTCTCATTAATTGATTATATTTACAGATTCTATCAGTTCTTGACATAGAACCAGTCTTAATTTGTCCTAAATCTAGACCAACTGCTAAATCAGCAATAGTAGTATCTTCAGTTTCACCACTTCTATGTGAAATAATAGTCTTATAACCATGACTCTTAGCAAGTTCGATAGTTTCTAAAGTTTCAGTGATAGTACCAATTTGATTAACTTTTAAAAGAATAGCATTACCGGCTTTATTATCAATTCCTTTTTGAAGACATTCTTTATTAGTAACAAATAAATCATCTCCAACTAATTGAATCTTATCACCTAATTCTTTAGTTACTTTGCTAAATCCTTCCCAATCATTTTCATCAACTGCATCTTCAATTGAAATAATTGGATAAGTATTTACTAAATCTTTATAATAATCAATCAACTCATCAGTAGTTAATACTTTTCCTTCACCATCTAAATGATATTTACCATCACGATAAAACTCGCTAGCAGCTACATCAATAGCATAACAAACATCATCATATGGTTTATAACCAGCTCTTTCAACTGCTTCTGTAATTAATTCAAAACCTTCTTTATTACTTTTTAAGTTAGGAGCAAATCCACCTTCATCACCAACTGATGTAGCATAACCTTTTTCTTTTAAAACATTTTTCAAAGAATGGAATACTTCAGCACCAACTCTTACTCTTTCATGAATTGTATCTCTTTGTGGAATAATCATATACTCTTGAAAATCAAGTGAGTTATCAGCATGAGCTCCACCATTAATAATATTCATCATTGGTACTGGTAAAGTTCTTCCTTCACCAACATAAGCATATAAAGGTTTTCCACTATTATTAGCAGCAGCTTTTAAACATGCCATAGAAACACCTAATATAGCATTAGCTCCTAAATTACTTTTTGTCTTAGTACCATCTAATTTTAACATGGCTTCATCTATTGCTTTTTGGTCTTCAACTTCCATACCAATTATATTATCATGTAAAACAGTATTTACATTATTAACAGCATTTAAAACACCTTTTCCACAAAATCTTGTTTTATCTCCATCTCTCATTTCTAAGGCTTCTCTTTCTCCAGTTGAAGCTCCAGATGGAACGGCAGCTCTTCCCATAACACCATTTTCTAGATAAACATCAACCTCAACTGTTGGATTACCTCTTGAATCTAAAATTTCTCTACCTATAATATTTTTAATCTTCATAAATCTAGTCTTCCTTTCTTTAATATTATACTGCAGGAATTAATAATCCCACTTAAAATGATAACATATTTTTAGAAAATATTAAGAGTTTTCTCTCATTTTTCTAATTTTTTCTTTAAATTCGTCTCCTCTATCTTCACATTGTTTATATTGATCCCAAGATGCAGATGCAGGACTTAATAAAACTACTTCTCCACTTTGTTTAATTTCATTGATATAATCCATTGCTTCATCTAAAGTTTCAAAGATTTGAGTATTGATATTTAAATCATCTCCATACTCTTTAACTCTATTTCTACATTGTCCAATACCAACTATTTCTTTGACGTTTCCCATATATTTATCTAAGTCATGAAAATCCTGTCCACGTTCTAATCCGCCTAAAATAAGAACTATATCACAGTTAAATGAATTTAAAGCAATTTGTGTACACTTAGTATTAGTAGCTTCGGTATCATTATAATACTTAACACCATCTATTTCATCAACAAATTCTAAACGATGAGCAACGCCTTTAAAAGTAGTTAAAACTTTAACAATGGATTCATTATCTACTCCTACTTCCTTAGCACTCATCATTGCTCCTAAAGCATTTTCAACATTATGATTACCAGCTAACAAAAATTTATCTCTATCTAATATCTTTTCACCATAATACCATAAAGCATTGTCTTTATAATAAGCACCATTTATTTCTCTTTTACTAGAAAAATATTTAGTAGTAGCTTTAATATCTTTAGTACCATCAATCACTTCATCATTTTCGATATTCAAGATAGCTATATCATTTGCTGTTTGATTTTTAAATAATTTTAGTTTTACTCTTTTATAATTTTCATAACTTTTTAGGAAATCAACATGGGCAACACTTAAATTAGTCATTAAAGCAATATGTGGTTTAAATTCACTCATGTTTTCTAGTTGTTGACAAGATACTTCCATCACAACAATATCATTATCTTCTAACTTATCTAAAAAGCTAGTTAAAGGATAACCAATATTTCCTGCTAAATGAACTCTCTTTCCACTTTCTTTAATCATTTCATAAGTTAATGTTGTCGTAGTTGTTTTACCATTAGTACCAGTTATCCCTATTAAAGTTACAGATTCTGGTAATAATCTATAAGCCATTTCTGCCTCATTAATAACTTCTATGTTTAACTCTCTAGCTTTTAAAACATATTTATGATCAATAGGTATACCAGGATTTTTAATCAAATAATCAAAAGAATCATCTAGTAAATCATCAGGATGACTTCCAAATATCAAAGTTACTCCTAATTCTTTTAATTCTTCTACTTGTTCTTTTTTTTGTTTTTCTTCACTACCACCATCATTTAAGATAACCGTATTTCCGTGTTTAATTAAATATTTAGCTGCTTCATAACCACTTCTTGCCATACCAAGAACTAGTATCTTTTTATTTTCAAACATATCTACTCCCTCCACTAACATTATACTAAATTTTACAAATGTTTAAACCCCCTTTCATTGAAAATTATAGAAATCACTGTTATAATATAAGAGATTAAAGGAGGAGTTCCATGAAAATAATTACTCTAGAAGAACATCAATTCAATAAGTATGCTGAAAACCATAAGTATCGTAGTTACTATCAATCTAGTGCCTATGGCAAAATTATGAAAAAATTTGGCTACGATACTCACTATCTTGGTATTATTGATGACAATGAAAATCTTATCGGAGCTTCTTTATTACTATATAAAGAGGTGTTCATGAATTATAAAATAGCTTATGCTCCTAGAGGATTATTGTTTGACTATAGTAATGGTGCTCTCTTAAAAGAGTTTACAGAAAGATTAAAAAAACTATTATCAAAACAAGGTTTTATGTTGCTTAAAATAGACCCTGTAATTCCAGTTTCTATTCATAATGCCACTGGTAAAATTTTAAATATCAATCCTGAATCTAATATAATTGTAGAAAATTTAAAAGCTAGTCACTGGGAATACCATGGGCCGACACTTTTCTTTGAAACAGAAAAGCCAAGATTTGAAGCTGTTATCTCACTTGATAAAGATATTAATACTATCTATAATAGTTTTGAAAAAAGAGTTCGTTACAAGATTAAAAAAGCGATTAGAAGTGGAGTAGAAATCATCAAAGGCAGTGAACAAAATATCCCTTTATTTTATGAATTTGTTAAGAAAAAATATGCAAGGCCGATAGAATATTATCAAGAGTTTTATAAACAATTCGAAGGTAATGTTGATTTATACTTTGCTAAGCTAAATACTGAAACTTTTGTTATTAACAGTAAAAAACTATATGAAAAGGAAATGGAAATAAATGATAATCTAGCTTATAAAATTCAACAAGCCAAAAATGCTAATACTAGAAAAAAACTAATTAATGAAAAAATAGAATCTGATAAATTAATAAATACTTATAAGAAAAATTTAGTATGGGCTACTAATCTATTAAAAGAAAATCCAAATGGTATTTTAATCTCTTCATCATTCATTTTAAGATATGATCATGCCGCATTTCTAATAATTGAAGGCCTAAACTCTAAATTTAAATCATTAAATCCAAGTTATCTTATGAAATGGGAATTGATTTCTAAATACAAAAATATGAACTTAAAGTATATAAATTTCAATGCTGTAAGTGGAGACTTTGAACATATAACTGAATACTCTGGTCTTAATGAAATGAAGTTAGGTTTTAATCCCGTCATTAGTGAATATGTAGGAGAGTTTGATTTTGTTATAAATCAATTACCATATAATTTATATAGAAATTTAAATAAAGATAAGAAAAAAGCAAATTAATTGTTATTAAAAGAACCAATAAAAATCAAATATTGGTTCTCTTTTTTATTAATTAGTTGTGTCTTTACTATCTTCCTCATTAAAGCATATACTATCAAGAATCTTTTTACTTACTTTCTCCCATTCACTTTTTTGATTAATAGTAGTATAAAATTCTACTGTTACTAACTTATCTTCTAAAGTGAAATAACGTATATCATAATACTTAGCCGCTTCATCAGTACTAGTAGCAGTTAATTTTATAAAATTCTTATCATGTTTTTGATAATTTTCCATTTTAACATCAGTAAATCCTGTTAATCCTTCTTTAATAGAGCTGACATAATTATTAAGCATATCGTCAGTCATTGCTTCTTTACCTCTAGTAACTGATACATGCGTTAAATCATCTTTACTTTCAAACACTAACTCTGGTCTTTCACTAGTACCATATTTTTGATTTAAAGCATCACCAGTAACTGCTACAAAACTATCAGGTATTTTTAAAAAGAAAGCTTTATCAACTCGATATAATTTTAGATTAATAACTTCACCATTAACTTTTAATTCCTCTTTTTCTACTTTCCTTTTAACTGGTTCCTTAACTGATATCTTTGATGTTAAATAAGCTCCTACTAAAATTAATACAACACCAATTAGCACTAATAATATTTCCTTTTTATGTTTCATCTTAACACATCCTTAGTATATTAAATATATCACATTTAACAAACAAAAAAAACTGTAAAATCGTAATTTGATCTTACAGTTTTTATTTATAATGTTATTATCCTTCGATTTCAGAAACAACACCAGCACCAACAGTACGTCCACCTTCACGGATAGAGAA
>CAKPPW010000031.1 GCA_934177995.1 uncultured Bacilli bacterium | reverse complement strand
TATCAAAGAATAGCAGAACGAAATATCTTATTAAATAGTGAAGCTATAAAAGAAGATATATCATTAGAACTAGCTAGTAAAGTTTTAAATAGTAAAGAAGAGTATCAAGCTAGAGGGATAAGTGAATTATTATATGATCAAGAAGAATTAAATAAAGAACAATTATTAACGGCAGCTGATTCTATTAATAGTTCTAATAGTGAAAGACAAGTAAAATTTATTGGAAAATTAACTAAAGATGAATATTATAAAGATACAGGACTATTAATGCCAACATTAAAAATAATAGATGGAGTAAAATATGATTTTCAACTTGATTACATTAAAAGAACAGTAGGAATTTGTAAAGAACCCTTTATTTTATTACCATCACTAAAAATGTATACGGAAACTAATAGTCGTGAAGAATGTGAAAAATTACAAAGTGATTTATCAAAAATAAAAAAAGAAGATATTATATCTTCGTTAGATAGTGATTTATCACTATTATCTGCCACTAAATCTAAAGTAAAAGAAAAAACAATCTAATCGCTTTGATTACATTGTTTTTTTGATACTTAATAGTATCATCTATATATAATGGGAATCTTCACTAAATTCGTGAACCCTTCCCACTAATATATTATGCAGTAATTACTAATTTATACACATAATTGATTAATAAAAAATAATTTGTTAAAATGTGAATAGAAAGAAGGGTTATTATGGAATTAGTAGAATTAAAAAGAAACTATGAAAAGATTGATAAAAAATTAGCAGAACTTTGGAGGTTACTTTGACTGTGATAAGAAAGTAAAAGAAAAAGAAGAATTAGAAAAGAAACAACTAGAAGAAGGATTCTGGGATAATAAAGAATTAAGAGAAAGTGTTTTTTCTAAACTTAGCAACATAAATGCAATTTTAGAGAATATAATTTCATATAAAGGAGATACTAAGAATGCTCTAGATTTAATAGAACTATTATCCCTAGAACCAGATAACGAATTAGAAGAGACATTAGTAAAAGATTATGATAAATTAAAAGAAGAAGTAGAACAATTTGAAATATACTTACTATTTGATAGTGAATATGATGCTAATTCTTGTACTGTTGATATTCATTCAGGAGCTGGTGGAACAGAAGCTTGTGATTGGGCAGAAATGTTATATAGAATGTATCTAAGATACTGTGAAAGACAAGGCTATAAAGTAACATTATATAATTATCAAGCAGGAGAAGAAGCTGGTATTAAAAGTGTTTCTTTCAAAGTAGATGGTAGCTATGCTTATGGCTATTTAAAAGAAGAAAAAGGTGTTCATCGTTTAGTTAGGTTATCTCCATTTGATTCTTCCAATAGACGCCATACATCATTTGCAAGTGTTGATGTTACTCCAGAAATAGATAAAAATATAGATATAAACATAGATGAAAAGGACATAAGAATAGATGTATATCGTTCAACTGGAGCAGGAGGTCAAGGAGTAAATACCACGGATAGTGCCGTAAGAGTAACTCATCTTCCTACTGGTATAGTAGTAACCTGTCAGAACGAAAGAAGTCAAATTCAAAACAAAGAAACGGCTCTACAAGTTCTAAAGTCTAAGCTTTATGTATTAGAACAACAAAAAAAAGAACAAGAACTAGCAAAAGAAAAAGGAGAACAAATGAATATAGAGTTTGGTTCACAAATAAGAAGTTATGTAATGCATCCATATTCAATGGTAAAAGATCATAGAACATCATATGAGACAAGTAACGTAACTAAAGTTTTAGATGGAGACTTAACTCCATTTATGGAAGCATATTTGAAAGGAGCAAAGAATGAATCCCAAGGCAATTGTTAATAATATTTATCAGCATAGTAAAATAAAAAGATATTTTCAGTTTATTTTTGGTTGTCTACTAGTAGCTCTTGCTTTTAATTTATTTTATTCACCTAATAACATAGTAGCAGGAGGCGTAAGTGGTTTATCTATCGTCTTAAACCATTTCTTTAAATTTAATCAATCTTATGTAATAATGATAGCTAACATATTTTTATTAGTTTTGTCCTATATATTCTTAGGTAAAGAAAAAACAAAATTAAGTATTTTAGGTTCAATCTTATTTCCCGTCTTTGTAAACCTAACTAGCTTTTTATCTAAATATGTTAGTTTTAATCAAAGTGAGATGCTTTTAGTAGCAATCTTTGGGGGACTACTTCAAGGAGTTGGAGCAGGACTTATTTTTAAAGCTGGTTTTTCTACAGGAGGAACTGATATTTTAAATATGATTATCTCTAAAAAACTAAAAATAGGTATGGGACAAGCAATGATATTTACAGATGGAACAATAGTTTTACTAGGATTCTTTGCCTTTGGCTTTAATAAATTAATGTATGCCTTGATAGTTTTATATCTAGTTACATGGGCGATGGATAGAGTACTACTAGGAATAAGTGATGCTAAAGCATTTTATATAATTACTAAAAAAGATAAGGAAGTTAAAGAGTATATCTTAAAAGAAATGAAACATGGAGTTACTAAATTTGAAGCAACTGGTGGTTATAAAGATAAAGATCAAAATGTCTTAATGAGTGTTATACCAACTAAAGAGTATTATAGATTCAAAGAAGGAATTCATCTAATAGATCCAGATGCTTTCTTTGTAGTAACGGATGCTTATCAAGTATTTGGAGGAGAATAGATGAAGAATATTCTATATCGATATGGAGTATTAATAATCTGTCTCTTTTTTTCTAGTATTGTTTTTAACCTATTTTTATATCCAATTAAATTGGTAACTGGGGGAATGAATGGAATAGCAATTATTGTTAATCATCTAATAAAAGTATCACCATCAATAATTATTTTTGTAGGAAGTAGTATTTGTCTTTTTTTAAGTACAATCCTCTTATCTAAAGAACAAACAATAGCAAGCCTTTTAGCAACATTTATTTATCCATTTTTTGTATCGATAACATCACCTGTTACTAAAATTATTACCGTAGATACCTCTGACTTACTTCTAAGTTGTCTAATAATCGGTATATCCTTAGGAATAAGTAATGGTTTTATGTATAAAGTAGGATTTAGTAACGGAGGAATTAATATTATTAGTCAAATATTTTATAAGTACTTTAAGATTCCTCTTAGTAATACTACCTTGTTTATTAATATGATAATAGTAGTACTTGGTGGAGTATACTTTACTTTTACTAAAGTCTTATATGCTAGTTTTATTCTAATAATAAGTAAAATAGTAATGGATAAAATACTAAGAAAAGATAAATGTCTATGTATAATTACTAATTAAGAGTGTCAAAATTAAAGATTTTGATGCTTTTTTGTGCATGGTAATAATTAACTCTATCAAAAAATGTCTAATTATGCTAAAATGTTAAGTGAATACGAAGGTGGGATAAGATGGAATTAATTAGAATAAAAAATGTAACCAAACAATACAAAAATGGTGTAACAGCTATTTATGACTTATCTCTTTCAATAAAAAAAGGATCTTTTGTCTTTGTAATAGGTGGAAGTGGAAGTGGAAAGAGTACATTTATAAAGATGTTATATCGTGAAGAAAAACCAACAAAAGGAGAAATAATTGTTGGTGGACTTAATGTTTTAAAACTTAGAAATAAAAAGGTATATAAACTAAGAAGAAAATTAGGAATAGTATTTCAAGATTACCGTTTATTACCTAAGTCTACAGTTTATGAAAACGTTGCTTTTACTATGGAAGTTTTAGGAGCTAAACGTGATGAAATCAGAAAGAAAACACTAAAGGCTATAGAATTAGTTGGATTAAAACATAAGATTCATAACTATCCAGACCAATTATCAGGTGGTGAACAACAACGTGTTGCTATAGCAAGAGCAATTGTAAATGAACCTAAACTTTTACTTTGTGATGAGCCTACTGGTAACTTAGACCCTGATATGAGTATGGAAATTATGCAAGTACTAGAAGAAATTAACAAGTCCTGTGGAACAACTATTATTATGGCAACTCATGATAAAGATATTGTTAATAGAATGAAAAAAGAAGTAATAGTTTTAAAAGATGGACACTTAGTAAAACATGTAGAGAAAGGGGAGTATGAAGAATGAAATTCTTTAGAATGTTAGGTAGAAGTATTAGAGATGCCTTTAAATCAGTCTTTCGTAACTTTTCTCTATCACTAGCTTCTATCTCTTGTATTATAATAACCTTACTTATAGTAGCAGTAGCTATCATCTTGACATTTAATGTAGAAAATTTTACTAAAGAGATGGAAAAAGACTTAACAATAGTTGTCTTCCTAAATAATAATGCTACAGAAGAGCAGGTAAAAGATGTACAAAATAAACTAGAAAAAATGGACAATGTTGAAAGTTTAACTTATCAAAGTAAAAATGCTGTCAAAGAAGAGATGCGTAAAGAAAATGAAGTATTTAATGAGGTAATGTCTACTTGGAAAGACAATGATAATCCTTTAAAGGATACATTTCAAGTAAAAGTAAAAGATGTAGAGAAGATTAAAACTACGGCTGAAAAAATTAAGAAAATGGAACAAGTAAGCGTTGTTAATTATGGTGAAGCTTGGGTTGATAAGATGATTAGTATGTTTAGTGTAGTAGAAAAAGGGGCTTATGGTGTAGTTATTGCCTTAATATTAGTAACTGTTTTCTTAATTGTTAACACTATCAAACTAACAATCTTCTCAAGAAAAAGAGAAATATCAATTATGCGACTTGTTGGAGCTAGTAATGTAGCTATTAAAACACCATTTATTGTAGAAGGAATGATACTAGGTTGTCTTGGAGCAATATTACCAATATTAGGAGTATGTTTTGGTTATGTAGCCCTTTATAATCACTTACATGGTTACTTATATACAGAAATTATTAGATTAGTAGAACCAGAACCATTTATTTATATGGTATCAGGAATAATACTTGTAATAGGAATATTAGTAGGTATGATAGGTTCATCTTCTGCTGTAAGAAAGTATTTAAAGGTGTAGTATGAATAGAAGAAAAATAATTATCTTACTATTAATATCTCTTTGCTTACTACCTTTTAAAGTAGATGCTAAAACCATAAAAGAATTTGAAAATGAGGTAAATTCTTATGCAAAACAATTAGAAGAGAAGGAAGCAAAGATTGCTAAAAATGATCAAGAAGTAGCAGAAATTAAGAAAAATATAGCTACTTATGAAAAACAAATAAGTGATTTAGAAGTATCTATGAAAAGCCTACAAGATGAGATAGATAAGTCTAACGCTGAAATAGAAAAGAAAACAGAAGAGAGTAAACAACTATTTCAGTATTTACAAGTAAGTAATGGTAATAATGCTTATATGGAATATGTCTTTGGAGCAGAAAGTGTTACAGAGATGGTTTATAGATTAAGCGTAGTAGAACAATTAACAGAATATAATCAAAAAGTAATGAATGAATTAGATGAGTTAATTAAAACAAATAAAGCTAAGTCAGCAGAGTTAGCAACCAAGAAAGAAGAATTAAAATCACTTAAAGCTAAACTTGAAAGTGAAAAAGAAAGAATTAATGCTGATACTAAATCTATTAGAGAATCTATGCCATCAGTTCAAGAACAGTTAAAAGCTGCTAAAGCCAATCTAGCTTACTATAAAAAGTTAGGATGTGGACCAAGTGAAGATATTTATGCTTGTCAATATAGATATGATAGAGCTCATAGAGGTAGTAGTGCTGGTGGTAGTAATATTCCTGTTCCTCCATCAGTAAATGGTTTCTTTAGACCAATGACTAGTGGTTATGTTACGCAAAACTGGGGTGGATATGGAGGACACTTAGGAATTGATTTATCTAATTCAAATGATAGAACTATTCCGATTTATCCAATAGCAGATGGTGTTATATTTAAAATATATAGTGATTCATGTACTAGTGGTAACTGGTGTCCTTATGGTTGTAACGGAAATGCTAAAGTTGTTAAAATAAGACACTTAGTAAATGGTAGATATATTTATTCAACTTATGCCCACTTAAGTAGTTATGGAAATATCCGTGAAGGAATGCAAGTTAATACGGGTACCATGATTGGTAGAATGGGTAATAGTGGTTGTTCGACTGCAGCCCACTTACACTTAGAAGTTACAAGTTGTGATTGGAATGTTGGAGGAGGATGTAGTAGTTACTATGCCTATGAAAAAAGTACTATTAATCCAAGACAATATATTGGTTTCCCATCTGCTCTTAGGGCTTGGTGGACAGAAAGATAAGAAAATTCTTGTCTTTTTTCTTTTCTTTATTTATAATAACTAACAAAGTGAGGGGTTTTTATGACAGAAAATCAAGAATTATTATTAAAACTTATTAAAGAAGGAAAAACTTGTAATGATATAAGTAAAGAATTAAATATTTCTAATAGACAATTATATAACCGGTTGCTTACTCTTAAGAATAATGGAATAATGTTAGATAGAAAATATTATAGTAATGGACAAATGACATATAAAAGTATACATTCATCATCCATTATACATAATAGATTTGGAGAGATCTCTAATGGTATTCTATCATTGCATGAAGAAAATGATATAAAAATGTTAGTAATATCTGATTTGCACTTTGGTAATAAACTAGAAAGATTAGATTTGGTAGATAATGCGTTTAATTATTGTGCAAAGAATGGTATAAATATAATTTTATGTGCCGGGGACATGATTGATTCACTACCTGATAGATGTAAGGAAGAATACAATACTTTAGAAAAACAAATAAAACATTTTGTTAAAGATTATCCACATGATAAAAATATTTTAACTTTTGCAGTAGGTGGTAATCACGACATATATGCACTTTATAAAGAGGCAAGATCAATTATTGATTATATTAATAATTATAGACATGATATTATAATTAGTGATTTTTTGCTTAACACTGTTAATATAAAAAATGAAAGTATAAATTTGTATCATCATATAGATAATTATGGTAAAAAAATTTCGGATGCAATAATAACATTGCATGGTCATGCTCATAAATATATGGCTTATATAAACCAGAATAATAAATTACAAGTAGTAGTTCCATCTCTTTCTGATATTAATGAAACACTGCCAACTGCTCTAGAAATGAATTTACATTTTAAGAAAGGTTTTATTGAAACAGTTGATTTAAAACAAATATATTTTATTTATCGTGATATGGTTTTAAGTGAAACTAGTTATAATTTAATGAAAAATAGAAATATTGTATATAAATCAATAAATAATGAAATATGCAAAGGTGATTTGGCTAGACAAAAGGTATATTCATTAACAAAGTAAATTAAAATTAGACAAAATTTTACATTTGAAATCTAAAAATATTAGTAAATTCTATAGATTGTGTTAAACTTAATATTAAGGAGGATACAATATGGAATTTAATTTTAGAGGAAAAAAGGCTCTTGTTACAGGAGGAGGAAGTGGTCTAGGTAGAGAGTGTGCTATACTTTTTGCTAAGAATGGTGCAGATGTATTAGTAGCAGACTTAATACCTGAAAGATGTGAAGAAGTAGCAACTGAGATTAGAAAATATGGTGTTGAAGCTATTAGCTATCAAGTAGATGTTACTGATTATGAACAAGTCGCTTCAATGTATAAAAAAATAATTGATGAATGGGGAACAGTTGATATAGTTGTTAACTCAGCTGGTGTGTGTCTAACTGGTGAATTAACTGAAGAAAGTTTAGAAAATATTGATAAGACAATTGATATTAATATCAAAGGAACAATCTATTCTTGTAGAGAAGCTTTAAATATTATGAGAGCTAATAAATATGGCAAGATTGTTAACATGTCATCAATAGCAGCTAAGGCATGTTCTGCTGGATTTAGTGTTTATAGTTGTACTAAGTCTGCAGTATTGGCATTAACCGCTAGTTTAGGAAGAGAAGCTGCAAAAGATAATGTTAATGTTAACTGTGTATGTCCAGGAATTATTAGAACAAGTATGTGGGAAGATATTCTTGATCAAATGGCAGGAAGTGAAGATGCTACTCGTGAAAAAGTATGGAATGCTTGTAATAATGTAACACCTAATGGAAAACCACAAGAACCAATAGATATCGCTTATATGACAGCTTTCTTATGTACTGATGAAGCAAGATATATCACCTCTCAAAATATTGGCGTTGATGGTGGATATACTTTCTAGTAATAATTATAAAATCGAGCTATCATTTAGCTCTTTTTTAGTGACAATTTATTATAGGCTTGATAAACTCTTATTAAGAGAGGAAAATAAGATGAAAAATGTAGTAATTATAGGAGCAGGACCAGCAGGACTTTCTTGTGCTTATGAAATATTAAAGAATAATAAAAATATTAAGGTAACAATTTTTGAAGAAGAAAAAATGGTTGGTGGTATTAGTAAAACAGTAAATTATAAAGGTAATAGAATAGATATAGGAGGACATCGTTTCTTTACTAAGAATGAAGAAGTAAAAAAACTTTGGTTAGAATTATTACCACTTCAAAATAAACCGGCTTATGATGATAAAATCTTAAATACAGAAAAAAAGTTTCCTAAGAAAGGAAAAAATCCGGAAAAAGACGATGCAGTTATGCTTATTAGAAATAGAGTAAGTAGAATTTATTACAATCATAAATTTTTTGATTATCCAGTTAATTTTAATTTTAAAACTATTAAAAATATGGGATTTGCTACTACTTGTTCTTGTGGAGTAAGTTATTTAAAATCAACGATTCATAAATTAGATGAATTTAACTTAGAAAACTTTTATATTAATCGTTTTGGAAAGAAATTATATTCCATGTTTTTTGAAGGATATACTACTAAAGTTTGGGGCAAGACACCTAGTGAAATAGATTCTAGTTGGGGTAGTCAACGAGTAAAAGGAATTTCTATTAGTAAAGTTATGACTGATTATTTTAAACGAATCTTTCATCTTGAAAATAATAATAAAGAGACATCTTTGATAGAATCATTTTATTATCCTAAATATGGACCCGGTCAGTTATATGAAACGTTGGCCGATGAAGTAAAAAAACTAGGTGGTAAAATCATCAAAAATGCAAAAGTTATAAAAATAAAGAAGAATAATGAAAAGATAACCTCTATTGTATATTTAAAAGATAATAAATATATAAATTATCAATGTGATATTTTAGTTAGTTCTATGCCTTTGAAAGATTTAATATTAAGTATGAATGATGTCCCTAAAAAAATTACTAAGATAAGTAGTAATTTACCATATCGTGACTTTGTAACAGTTGGTTTGTTAGTTCCTAGTTTTAAAGTGGAAAATAGTAATACTATTCATGGTAGTGTTAATGATAATTGGATTTATGTTCAAGATAAAAATGTAAAATTAGGAAGAATACAAATATTTAATAACTGGTCACCATATATGGTTAAAGATCCAGTTAATAATATCTGGATGGGTCTTGAATATTTTTGTCAAGAAAATGATGAGTTCTGGACTATGAAAGATAAAGATATAGTTAATATGGCTAAAGAAGAATTAAAGTCTATGCAGTTTTATGAAGGAAAGATATTAGATAGTATTGTAATAAGAGTAAAGAAAGCTTATCCTGCTTATTTTGATAGTTATAAAAATATAGATGAAGTAAGAAAGTATATAAATAATATAGATAATTTATATTGTATTGGAAGAAATGGCACTCATTCTTATAATAATATGGACCACTCAATTTATAGTGGATTGTTATGTGGTAGAATGATTAATAAGGAAGAACATGACTTGGATAAATTATGGAATATTAATATAGATAAGTCATATCATGAGGAAAAGTAAATGAAATATAAACCTAATAAATATACTAGTTATTTATACTTTATTATTCCTCTTCTTCTTTCAACTACTATAAAGATAAGTAAAGAAAGGGATATTTGGTTTATTCTCTCATATGGTAAATACATACTAAAAAATGGTTTACCTCATCATGATATACTATCTATGCATAATAATTTTTCTCTAGTAGTTCAACAATGGTTATCAGATATAATTTACTACTTATCCTATAAATTATTAGGAGGAGTTGGAATATACATACTGGTATTTATACTAAATACGTTGATTCTTTATTTCCTATATAAATTGTGTATTGTGTTAAGTAATAAAAAAGTATTTAGTTCAGTTATCACTAGTTCTATTATAGATATACTTTTAATGACTTACTTTATAACACCAAGACCACAGATGTTTACTTTTCTAATATTTATAATATTACTTTATATCTTAGAAAAATATTTAAAAAAAGAATCAAAAGTTATTTGGCTTATTCCACTACTTTCCATCTTATTAGTTAATCTTCATGCTTCTATGTGGCCTTGTTTATTTATTCTTATGCTACCTTATTTGGTTGAGTTTAGTTATAGTTACTTAAGTAAGAAAGATAGAAAAATATTTAAATTATTACAAGTGTTCTTTGTCTCTATTATAGTAGGTTTCCTAAATCCTTATGGCTTAAAGGCAATGACTTATTCACTAACTAGTTATGGAGTAGATACTATAAATAAAATGGTTATGGAAATGTCTCCATTTACCTTAAAAGGCGTGTTAGCACCTACTAATTATATAGTATTAGGTCTATTCTTTGGACTATTAACCTGTATGTTTATTAAAAAGAAATATTCAGCTCATCAAGTACTATTAATGTTTGGCCTATTTTATATGGTATTATGTAATTTTAGAAATGTAACTTTATTCTATATTTGTGTTTTACCATTCTTTAGTATGTATCTACCTTTTACTGATGGAAAAAGTAAGTTTATACCTAAAAAACTTTACCTAGTAGTTATACTTTGTCTTTTAGTATTAATTGGTTATAATGCTGTAGATGGAAAGTATAATCTAGTAAATCCTAATAAGAAAATAATAGATTACTTAGATAAAAATGCTAATAAAGATATAAAACTATATGCTAATAATGATAATGGTTCTTACTATGAATTTAGTGGTTATCATCCTTATATAGATGGAAGGGTAGAAGTATTTGTAAAAGCTAATAATCATCAAGAAGATATCATGTTAGAGTATTATAATATGTCATTTGGAATATTAGATGTAGAGAAGTTTTTAGATAAGTATAAATTTACTCATTTAGTTGTTGATAAAAATGAAATACTATATAAGTATTTAGAAAATAATGAAAACTATCAAAAAGTAGTAACAATTGATGAGACTTATCTCTATATTAGAAAGTAGGTATTAAAATGTTTAAAAAATATAAACCAAGTAAGTGGCTTAGTTATCTATACTTTATATTTCCTCTTTTTTTAGTAACAAAAATAAATGTAGGAAAGGAAAGTGATATCTGGTTCTTATTATCATATGGTAAAAAAATAGTAACAAGCGGTTTTCCTAAATATGATTTTTTATCAATGCATGAAAATCTTTCATTTGTAATGCAGCAGTGGTTGTCAGCTTTATCTTTTTATCAAGTTTATAAATTACTAGGAGGGGTAGGATTATTCTTACTAGTATTTATTATAAATACTTTAATTATCTTTTTATTATATAAACTATGTATGTTACTAAGTGATAAAAAAGTGTTTTCTTCCGTGATAACTACTTGTATAATAGATATTTTATTACAAATATTTTTTATAATACCAAGACCGCAGATTTATAGTTTATTATTATTTATAGTAACCGTTTATATACTTGAGTTATATCTTAAAAAGAATAGTAAATCTATTTATCTGTTACCTTTGATATCACTATTACTGATTAATTTTCATGCTTCTATGTGGTTATGTTTATTTATACTTACTATGCCTTTTATCTTTGAATTTACTTTATTATTTATTAGGAAGAAGGATAAGAGAATAGTTAAATTATTACTTATAGTTTTATTATCATTCTTAGTTGGCATCTTAAATCCATATGGCATAAAGAATATGTTTTATTCACTAACTAGTTATGGGGTTGATATAATAAATAGTGAAGTTATAGAAATGCATTCCTTTACTACGATGGAACCTTTAACATTTGCTAATTATTGTTTTATTGGAACATTTTTTATCCTTTTAATTGGAATTATCTATCATAAGAATAGAAAAGTAGAAGCGAGTCAACTATTGTTAATATTAGGTACTACTTATATGGCTCTTTGTAATTTTAGAAATATTAGTATATTCTATGTATGTGCACTTCCTTTTCTTAGTATTTATTTACCACTAAAAGATGGAAAAGAAGAAAAACTACCAATTAAACTATATATCTTATTTGCAACTATAATAGTTTTAACTATCACTATGAATATTTATAATGGTAATTATAACTTAAAAAATGCTAATCAAAGGTATATTAATTATCTTGATAAAAATGCTAGTAAAGATATAAAACTATATGCAGGTTATAATGACGGTTCTTATTTTGAGTATAGTGGTTATCATCCCTATATGGATGGAAGAGCAGAAATATTTTTAAAGAGTAATAATAAAAAAGAAGATGTCTTAAATGAATACTTTGCTGTTTATTATGGAAAAACTGATACAGCAAAATTCCTAAAAAAATATGATTTTGATTACTTAATAGTTGGAAAAGATAATTATTTCTTGTATAATTATTTAAAGACTGATAAAACTTATCAAGTAGTAGTTAAGTCTAAAAATAAAAAAATGTATAAAAAAATTAGGGAGTGATAGGTATGTATAGAAAAGGTTATATATCATGGGATAGCTATTTTATGAGTATAGCTAAATTATCAGCTTTAAGAAGTAAAGATCCATCAACTCAGGTAGGAGCTTGTATTGTAAGTAATGATAATAGAATTTTATCAATTGGTTATAATGGGGCACCTAATGGCTTTCATGATAATGATTTTCCTTGGGAAAGGGATGGAAAGCCAGTAGATACTAAATATATGTATGTTTGTCATGCAGAACTAAATGCTATTTTAAATTTTCGAGGAAATAAAAGAGACTTAGAAGGCTCTAAGCTATATGCTTCCCTTTTTCCTTGTAATGAATGTGCTAAATCAATAATTCAATCCGGTATAAAAGAAGTTATCTATTTAGATAATAAATATAAAGATACTGATAGTTGTATTGCATCTAGAAGATTATTTGATGAATGTGGAGTTACTTATAGAGAATTTAATCCAGATGTTGATTCTATTACAATTAAACTAAAATAAAACATATAATTTAGAGGAGATGACTAACTATTAGAAGTCAATAGTAAAATTGGAATTTTTAATAGTTTGTTATAATTTGGAATTTATCCCACGCCAA
>CAKPPW010000030.1 GCA_934177995.1 uncultured Bacilli bacterium | reverse complement strand
AAAGTCAGGTTTAGCAAATAGTAATTATTATCTATATAATGGAAAGTACTTCTGGACGCTTTCTCCGTCTTACTTCTCTTCTCGCTACTCGAGTGCTCGCGTTTGGATTGTGGTGTCTTCAGGAAGCTTGAATCCGTGGTATGACGTGACTACTTCTTATGGGGTCCGTCCAGTTATCAACCTGAAAGCTAATATGCTGATAACTAAAGGTGACGGTAGTTCACTAAATCCATTTGTCATATCATAAAAGAAGCGTTAGGCAAAATGACTCATCATTTTGCCTAGCAAAAAATATAAAATATAAAAGGAAATAATTATGCCAGAAGATATAATGTATACTTCAATTGACTAGGAATAACTTTTTCTATTTAATTGAAAACTATGGTGCATTGAAAAAAATAAAATAAAACAAGGGCAGTCTATTAACGGACCCTTTTCGTTTTTTCCGCGTTCATCTTTGTTTTTGCTTTCTCCGTCTAACTTCAATTCTAACAACTCGAATGCTAACGTTTGGAATGTGATGTCATCAGGAAGCTTGAATCCGTGGAATAACGTGACTAATTCTAATGGGGTCCGTCCAGATTCCTACTATAAATTAGGGTAATATACTCTAACTTTGACCGTGAGTTATTGATTAAGGTTGATAATCTGAGGAAGTAATGGTAATACCATAATCATAGATTGGAAACAAGACTGGTCTTTGGCATAACTAATATGGGTGTAAAATGAAAATTAAAGATAAATATGAAGATATTAAGAGTTTGCATCAAGAAGAGGTGGTACTTTTTAAAGTAGGAAGTTTCTATGTTACTTTTTCTAAAGATGCAATAGTTTTAAATTATTTGTTTTCTTATCAAATAAATAATGGAAAATTAGGATTTCCTATCTCCACCATTGAAAAGGTATGTACAAACTTGAAAGAGAAGAACATCTCTTTCTATATTTTTGAGGAAGAGGATAAAAATTATAAAAGTCGTGATAATTTATATAGTGATATAGCAAAAATTGCTGAAAAAAGTTATTACAGTAAATGTTCTAATGAATTGTTATTAGAAAGAATTAAAAACTTGATAACAACCGATCCTGATAACTATGATAAAATTAAGGAGTTTATTGATGAACTCTAATGAGGGATTTAAGCTTTTATCTAGTAGTGAAAAGACAATTGATTATATAAATAAGCAACTAGTTAATTTTCCTAAAAAAGAAGTAGTATTAAAGCAAAATATAGAAAAGACTATGTATTTAATAATAGAAAATATCTTTTCTTATCGAATAGAAGATACTAATAGAATTAAACTTAAATATTTAAAATCATTAGTAATACAAATATCAATGTTAGACTATTATATGAGAGTTAGTTATAAGAAAAAAATTATTAGCCCTAAGAAGTATGCATCAGTTAGTAATTTTTTAATTGAGATGAAAAAAATTTCTTATGGGGTGATTAAAAGTGAAAAAAAAGATGCTTAGTTATGATAAAGTAGTTACAATTGAAAATCTTATAGAGGTTTACAAGACAGTTAGAAAGAATACTAGACATAAGGATAAGATTTTTATATTTGAACTATTTTTTTCTTGCAATATTATATCTATTTACAACACTTTAAAGAGTGAAAAATATAGACATGGAAGATATAATATATTTATTATTAAAGAGCCTAAATATAGACTTATTATGAGTGAATCTATGCCTGATAAAATAGTTAATCATTTAGTTAGTACTTATTTTTTATTTCCTATAATTGATTCTATGCTTTTACCAATTAATGTTGCTACAAGACCTTTAATGGGATCAGGTAAGGGAATAGAGTATGTTAAAAAGTATATTAATAAGTTGAAATATAAACATGATAAGATATATATTTTAAAATGTGATATAGCTAAATATTTTTATTCGATTGATCAAGAAATATTACTTGAGAAGTTAAGCAAATTAATTAAGGAGGAAAGAGTTTTTAATTTAGTAAAAGGGATAATTACTAGTACTAATTATGAATATGTTAATGATTGTATTAATAAAACAGTTAATAAAGAGATAGAACGGTTAAGTAAGCTTTCTATTAAAGATTATCAGGAACATGTTGATAAACTTAAAAGTATACCTCTTTATCAGAAAGGTAAAGGTTTACCTATTGGTAATATGACTAGTCAAATATTAGCTGTTTATTATTTAAATGATCTAGATCATTATATTAAGGAGAAACTTAAAATAAAGTATTATGTAAGATATATGGATGATTTTATTCTTTTTCATGAAAATAGAGAATATCTCAAATATTGTTTAAAAGAAATCGAAAAAAAATTAATGGAAGTTAAATTAAAACTAAATAATAAAACACAAATATTAGAAATTCATCATGGATTTTGTTTTTTAGGTTATAGGTTTATACTGAAAGATAAGAAATTACTGATGTTACTAAATAGTGATACAAAAAAAAGAGTTAGAAAGAGGGTAAAATGTGTAAGAGAAAATAATCCGGAATCACTTGATAGAACACTAGCTAGTTATAATGGATATTTAAGTAGGGCAGCAAGTGGTAGTTTTCGTTTTAAACATGATTTGGAAATAAAAAAATAGTAGCATTTTTTTTAGTTTTGCATAAATTATTTTAGAGGGAGGAATGTGTATGTTAAAACTAACTATTTTGCAGCAGATGTTAGTAGTTTCCATTGCCTTAAGTACTATTACTTGTGCCTTAGTTCAAAAAACAAAGAGATGCTTAAAATGTTCATCTTGTCTATGTCTTTATAGCTTTGCTGTCAATTTAGTATTGGGTGTCCTTTTTTGTATTACTTTTACGTCTATTACCTTTCCTGAAAGTTTATGGGTAGGATTTTTTAGTTTTATTGGAGCTGATACAATTTATAAGTCTTTAGAAGGAAAACTTAAATCTTATAGAGATTTAACTAGTAGTGAAAATGTTACGGTGAGTAAGGAAAATGTTATTGAGAGGAGTAAAAAATAATGGAGAAACCTCTTTATCCTAGTCCTTATATGCGAATAACTCAAGGGTATGGAGTAGGAACTCATAAGAATAGTTATGCTATAGATGATGGGGGAAGTGATTCAGGAATAGATTTTATTCTAGCCCCATTTACTGGTGTTATTAAAAAAATTTATCCAAATGATGCTAACGAAGTGTGGTTAGAGAGTGTAGATAAAGTTTTATATCCTGATGGCACAATTGATTATATGACTATGTTATTTGCTCATGATAATGATGTTTCTAATTTGAAAGTTGGTCAAGTAATTCCTAGAGGAACAAGATTTTATGAAGAAGGTACTAAGGGAAATGTAACAGGTAATCATGTTCATATGGAGTGTGGAAAAGGGAAATTTACTGGTAGTGGTTGGCATAAGAATGAAAGTGGTTATTGGTCTATTAATAATCCTAAAAATCCAGTTGAATGTCTTTGGATAGATGATAGTATTAAAATATTAAATAGTAATGGTTATAGTTTTAAAAGAATAGAATCTATAAAAGAAGATGATACAAAAAAAGAAGAAGTATCTGATAATCAGAATAATACTTCAACTAGAAAAATAGAGTTAGTATTTACTTGTAAGAAAAGTGGTTTATATGCAATTGAATTAAAAGAAAATGAAAAATTATATATTGAATAATCTTTCATCCTAGAGTTATATCTAATATCATCATAAGGACAAAACCAAATAATGTAAAGAAGGCCATCAGGTCTTTTTTCTGATTGGTTTGACTCTCTGGTATTAGTTCTTCTACTACAACATAAATCATAGATCCAGCTGCAAAAGCTAGTAAGAATGGTAGAATAGTCTTTATCTTTAAAACAAGTATGGTACCAATAACCGCTGATATTGGTTCTACTATTCCAGATAGTTGTCCATAAAAGAAAGCTTTTTTTCTACTGTATCCTTCTCTTCTTAATGGGAGACTAACAGCACTTCCTTCCGGAAAGTTTTGTAATCCTATACCAAGAGCGATAGTAAGAGCAGATAATAGAGTAGTACCTGTTATGTTATAGGCTAGACTACCAAAAGCTACTCCGACAGCAAGTCCTTCAGGAATATTATGGATAGTTATGGATGATATTAACATAAAGCATCTTTTTCTACTACCTTTGTCACCATCCTTCCTTTTATCAACAAGGTTATAGATTTTATCACCAATAAATAGTAAAGTACCACCTAGTAGGAAACCTATTGATATTATTACTGGTCCATTCATTTTTAAACTTTTTGTCATTTCTAAGGCAGGCTCAATTAGACTAAAGAAACTGGCTGCTATCATTACTCCTGCAGAAAAGCCAAGCATCGCATCCATTACTGTTTTATTAACCTTTTTAAAGAAAAAGACAATACTAGCTCCTAAAGCAGTTACACCCCAAGTGAATAAAGTAGCAATTAATGTTTGCCAAACAGGAGATAAGTTTTTAAATGCTTCAAACAATTTTTTCACCTCTATTAGTATGTTATGTAAAAAATGGTATTTGGAATGGGCTTTTAGTATATATTAAAAAGAGTCAATTGATTTTATGTTTAAATAGTGGTTAGTTTCATATAATATTAATGAATAAATATTGATTTTTACAATAAAATATATTACATTACTGTTGCATTTAATATATGTATAATGTAAATGTTTCTCACTTCTGGGTGGCTAGTGAGTAATAAATAATCCCAGTTGTAAATGTTAGAAAGCCTTATCTTAATTGATAAAGTTTTCTTTTTTTGTCTAAATAGAAAAATAAAACAAAAAAGTATTGACGAACATATGTTTATAATATATTATATATACAACTTTGGAGGTGATGATTCTGGACTTTACAGTAATGAATTATAAACTTGATAATGAACAATTAGAAATTGTTAAGGATGATAATAAATATCTCTTTGTTTTAGCAGGAGCAGGTAGTGGAAAGACCTTGACTATACTTGGTAAGATAAAATATTTAATAGAAGAAAGACATATTCCAAAAGAAGAAATAATCTGTCTTACCTTTACAAATATGGCAGTAGAAAGCTTAAAGAAGAAGATAAAAAGAGAAATTAATGACGAGATAGAATGTTATACCTTTCATAAACTGGCTATGAAAATATTAGATGAAACTAATTATAATTATGAAATTGCAGATGATGAGTTATTAACAATAGTTGTGGAAAACTTTTTTAATATAGATATTTTATCTTCACCATATCTTTTAAAAATAGTCTTAAGATACTTTAACATTTATTTTAGTAAAGATTATTATAAAAGATATCAAAAATTACTGATAACTAAAAACAAGGAAATACTATTACTGAAAAGACAAATAATAACTTTTATTCACTTATTTAAATGTGGTAATTATAAACTAGAAGATTATCAGAAATTCTTTAAAAAGATAAAAAGCTATCTTTTACCAATTACTTATTTAAAAGAAAAGTATTTTCTTTTATTAGTTTTAAATATATATCTACTATATGAAAAAGAAAAGAAGGAAAGTAGAGAACTTGATTTTGATGATTTATTATTTATTGCTAGAGATAGAATTAAATATTATAAAAGAAAAATATCATATATTATTATTGATGAGTATCAAGATACATCATATGTTAGGTTTTTATTTATTAAAGAATTAGTAGATAAATTTAATAGTTCTTTAATGGTGGTAGGAGATGATTTTCAATCTATTTATAGGTTTAGTGGCTGTGATATAAGTTTGTTTTATAACTTTACAGATTATTACCAAGCTGCAGTTACTCATAAAATAAAAAATACTTATAGAAATAGTGAAGAACTTATAAAAATAGCTAGTAAGTTTATTTTGAAAAATAAATATCAGTTAAGGAAAGAGTTAACATCATCTAAGCATATTGATTATCCACTACAAGTTATTTATTCTAGTAATTTAAAGGCTACTATTTTGAAAGTACTTGATAAAATAGATAAAGGTAGTATCTTTATTTTAGGTAGAAATAATAATGATATAAATCTTATTTTAAGTGATTTATTAGTAGTCAATGATGATAAAATTATATATAAGAAAAGAGAAGATTTAGTTATCAATTATTTGACTATTCATAAGTCTAAAGGATTAGAAGCAGATAATGTTATAGTGATTAATTTTTTTAATAGTGTATTAGGTTTTCCTAATCAAATAAAAGAAGAAAGGATAATGAGATTGGTAACTAAAAAAGAAGAAGATTATCCTTTTAGTGAAGAGAGAAGATTATTTTATGTAGCCATAACTAGAACGAAGAATAGATGCTATTTATTAGTACCCAGTAATAATTATTCTATCTTTATTAAAGAATTAGAAAAAGAAAAGTCTCTTGTTAAATTTATAAGAATGAGATAGAATTTATGTGGTGAATCAAGATGAAGATGAGTGAAAAGTATGTAATAGATAAGAAATTAGAAAGATTTAAGACTTCTAGGTTTCGTAGTAGTTTTCATCTTTCTAATAAAGATAAGAAATATGTTTTAGATAAAGGCTATCAAGTAATTAAGTCACATGCTTATGACTTTATAAGTAAAAGATTAGCACCATATCCTACTTTAAATGATGGTAAACAAACACCAATGAGAGGACATCCTGTTTTTATTGCTGAACATGCTACAGCTACATGTTGTAGAGGATGTCTTTCTAAATGGTATCATATAGATAAAAATAGATGTTTAACAAAACAAGAAATAGACGAGATAGTAGATACTATAATGGTTTGGATTTATAATGAAATGCAACAATAATAAAAGAATATTATTTCTAATATCCTTTATGTAATAAATCTCTTATCATTTTAAATATCAATAAAGCTGATACAATAATTATAGAAACTAATATAATAAATTTAGCTAATTCTGCTTCTGTAAAACTGTAAGCTAGTATTAAGCAACCATCAATAAATCCAAGTATTATTTCATGTAAAAGATTTTCTAACTTATCTATATGTTTAGTTGAATCACTTAACTCTAATTTAAATTTAAAGTCTCCTTGTTTAATATACTTTAATAAACTTTCTGTTTCTTCTGGAATATTTATTAAGCTTTTACTACTTTTTAAAACTTTCTTTTCTAGATTCTTTAATGTTTCCACAGACAGTAAAGCTTTCTTCTCTTTTTCTAATACTTTATCTTTTAAAACACTAGTTAAACTGATACTAGAATCAAGTGACTGTAATACTCCTTCAATTACGCCAATACCGCGTATTAACATAGTGACATTATGATCTAATATTAAATTATTTTCTTGAAGCATTTTAAACATATTAGTAATAAATTTTCTAGTATCTATTTCATCAAGACCAATAGTAGAAAATTCTTCTAAAATACTCTTGATATCATCAACTAGTTTTTGATAATCAGTCTCATCTTTTCTTATAGACATTGATAATAGACAGTTAGCTACCTCTTGATAGTCTTCAGTAATAATTGCTTTCATACATTTATTTAATAAAGCTCTATTAAGTTTTGATAGAGTACCAACCATACCCCAATCTAGAAAATATATTTTATCATTACAAATTGTTATGTTATCAGGATGAGGATCAGCATGAAACATACCATCATCTAAAGCCTGTTTAATGTAGTTTTTACTTAATTCTTTAGCAATAAGACTCTTATCATAATCTTCACTATCTAGCTTTTCTATATTAGATATCATTATACCATCAATATATTCCATAGCTAAAATGTTTTTAGTTGATAATTCTTCTATTACTTTCGGTGAAGATATGTATTGATTGTCTCTATTATGATTTTCAAAAAATAACATATTTTCTTTTTCTTTAATAAAGTCTAGTTCCATCATAGTAGATGTATATAACTCATCCAATACCTTATCTAAATCCATTATTTTTATAAAATGATTAAGATGTAATATCTTAACAGCTTGTTTCAATAATTCTATGTCTTGTTTAATTTCCTCTTCAATATTTGGTCTTCTAATTTTTAAAACAACAGTTCTTTTATCCTTTAACCTAGCTTTATGAACTTGTGCAATAGAAGCTGATCCAATTGGCTTTTCATTGATATGAGAGAATATATTATCTAAATTTTTATATTCTTTTCTAAGAATCGTTTCTATTTGTGGATAAGGTAGAGGGGTAACATTGCCTCTTAACTTTGACAACTCTTTAGCATATTCATTAGGAATTAAATCAACTCTAGTAGAAAGAATTTGTCCTATCTTTATGAAAGTCGGTCCTAAATCTTCAATTGTTTTCCTAAGATTCTTAGGACTTCTATCATTTACTAAATTATTGATTTTTATAATACTTATTATTTCTATTAACCTGTTTTTATTGTTCATATTATCACCATCTTAATTATATATAAAAAACTAGACATAAGTCTAGTCATTTCTATAAAGTATCAATTTGGTCATCTTTGTTTACAGTATCTTCTTGATTATCAACAGTATCTGTGGATAAAACTTCTAATCTAGAATTATTATTAACAGTAGTTGTGGAAAAAATATTTGTTGGTGTGTTTTCTTGTGTAGAACTTTGGTTATTAGTAATATTTGTGGATAAATTTTCTAGTTTAGAATTATTATTAACAATGGCTGTGGATAAAATTTGTTTTTCAGAAATAGTAGGCAATTGTTGTGGAAAAAGTTCTTCTATAGTATTTTCATTTGCCATACTATTATTTATAATAGGTGTTTCATTGGAGGTATTAATAGTTGTATCTTGCTTATTTATAGTTTTTTTTGAAATGTTTTTATTTCTTTTTGAAACACTAACTACTATAATAATTAATATAATGATAATACCACTACAAATATAGATGTTGGTCATGTTATATAGAGCAAAAGAAAATTCTATCTTATTTTCACTAGTAGATGATAAGTTCCAACTTAAATCTTTATCATTATTACTTTTAGTAGTTGCATTGCTGCTTATTGCTTTATATGGTAACTTAACATTAAAACTTAAATCTATATTAGTATTAACATTAGAGAAATCAGAATCAGAATTAGTTGTTATATTATTATTTATTGTAAAATCATTATTAGTTGTTGTATTATTTGTGCTATTATTTAGGTCACTATTGGATGAAGTGAATTTAAAATTGGCTGTATAAGTATTTTTTAAAAATCCTTTTTTTACTTTAAATATTTTACTTTCACTTTTACTAGTATCAAGCAATCCAGATAAATCATAAGTTGTATTATTAACAGAACTTACAAGATCAATATTTTTAATTTTTTTAGATATTTTAAATCCATTCATATTGCTATCAACATAATTTGTAACTGTAAATCCTTTTTTTTCTAATTCTTCTTTATCCTCACTAGATACTACTTCTTGATTTCCAAAGAAAGCTTTATCAAAAGCATATATTACTGTATAATTTATCGATTTATCTTTTTTTATTTCCATTGTTGAGTTAAATTTTACGCATCCTGTTAAGGAAATACCTAACAGGATTAATAATATTGTTAATTTAATATTTTTTTTCATATTTACTCCTTAATTATCAATTTGTTTTTTGCTACTAAAATAATTTTTGCTAATTTTTTGTTAATTTATTATCATCATCAATCACACCATCCTATTATCATTATAGACTATAAACAAAAAAATAAAAAGAACTTATTTTGAGTTCTCAATAAATTCATAAATATCAGAATTTATACTAAAATCGGGAATAAATACTTTATCTATTAGATTTCTCTTAGTTAAACTATTTAAATTAGTATTATTGTCTATATCACTAGTAACAAAAACAGTGATGCCACCAATTTTCTTAACATATTGAAAAGCAAATTCATCAGTCAATCCATCTCCAAAATAAATAATATTAGTATCATTTTCTTTTTGAATAATACTCTTTATAGCATTAACCTTATATTGATCAGTCATTAATCTATTAATAGTTGTATATTCACCATTATTATTATTGAAGGTAGTACCATATATTCCGTTTATACATTTATTAATTGGTGTTTCCCTTATATAATCTTCAAATCCTGATGTAACAATATAATGTTTTATTCCTGTGCTTTCTGATTTAAACTTGTTAAAAAAGTCTAAAACTCCTTTATTGAATTTTACATTACTAGAATTTAGGCAAATGTTTTCTTTAGTAAAACCAATATTACTTTCGATTAATAAATTCTTAATTGTTTCATAATATGCATCATAAAGAGAAATATTTTCATTTTTCATTTTATCTTTAACTAACTTTAAAAATTCATCATTGCTACGTTTAGTTTTCTTTAAAATATCATACTGTGGCATAGAGTATGGTGTTAATGTTCCATCAAAGTCATAAATTATAGTCATTTTTTCTAAGTGTCTAATCAACTTTTAGTAATTAGATAATCCTTTCTAAAAAAAATAATATACAAACAAAAAATGAAAATGACGATATTTTCATCTATGTGTAAAATATTAAATTCTAAATAATGGCAGGGGATGAGAGAATCGAACTCCCATCTAAAGTTTTGGAGACTCCTATTTTACCATTAAACTAATCCCCTAACTGCTACAACTAGATTATAGCACATAACTTAGTTATTTAACAAGACCTTTTCTGTGCTATAATAGATAAAAATTTAATATTTATTTAATAAATAAATGATTAACTAATAGTGGTGATAAGTATGAAAGTATTAATTGTTGAAGATGAATACAATTTAGCAGATGTGATTAAAGAAAGATTAGAAAAAGAAAAATTAACTGTTGATATAATAGAAGATGGTGAAGAAGGATACTATTATGCTTCAACTGGTACATATGATTTAATAATATTAGATGTGATGCTTCCTAATATGTCCGGCTTTCAGATACTTAATAAACTAAGAAATGATAATATAAGTAGTAAAATAATAATGTTAACAGCAAGGTCTACTATTGAAGATAAATTAAATGGATTAGAAAATGGAGCAGATGACTATCTAACTAAACCATTTCATATGGATGAGTTAGTAGCAAGAGTTAATATTCAACTAAAAAGAAATGGTAATAAAAATAATCTATCATTTGGAGACTTAGTACTTAATACTACTACCTTGAAAGTAACTTGTACTAAGACTAATGAAGTAGTAGAGCTGATAAAGAAAGAATTTCAATTATTAGAGTACTTTATTAATAATCCTAATCAGGTACTTTCTAAGGAGCAAATATATGATAGAGTATGGGGAGTAGAAAATGAAGTAGAATCTAATAATTTAGAGGCTTATTTATCATTTATTAGAAAAAAACTAAGAGCAATAGAATCTGATGTAGTAATTAAATCAGTAAGAGGAATGGGGTATAAGATAGAATATGGAAATAAAGAAATTAAGTAAAAAGATATTTTATACACTTGTTCTAATATTAACTATTTCTATATTAACGGTAGTAAGTATCTTTAATATTCAAAACTATTTGGAACAGAAGAAATCTATTAATAATAGTTTAAATGTTTCACTTAATAAAAGAGATAGAAAAATACCGCCAGCTAAAATAGAAGAACATAGTGATATTGATAATATGGAAAATAGAAATATTAAATTTATGGACTCAGTAATATATACGGTGCTTTTAGATGATAATGATGATATCCTAGATGTAATCAATCATTCTAATAATGAAGTATCTAACGAAAAGATAAGTGAACTAGCTAGAAAAATACTTAAAGATAAAAATATTAAAGCTAGACATATTGGGTGTTTATATCTAAGTGATTATTCATATTCTTACTTAAAAGGAGATACATTAGTAATACTTGATAATAGTAAGATTAAAAAGTCTTTGTTGTTATCTTTGGAAATATCTATCTTAATATTTAGTATCTTAGAACTGTTAATTATTATAGGTAGTAAATATTTAACTATCTGGTTGATTAAACCAGTAAAAGAAAGCTTTGATAAACAAAAACAATTTATTGCTGATGCCTCTCATGAACTAAAAACTCCTTTATCAGTTATAGTAGCTAGTAGTGAAGCAATAGATATAGATGAAAAGAATAGTAAATGGTTAAAGAATATAGAATATGAAACTAATAGAATGAATCTTCTTATTAGCAAATTACTTAGTCTTGCTAAGAGTGAACAGATGGAGACAGTTACACTAGTTAATAATAACTTATCTAAAATAGTAGAATTGTCTTTATTAACTTTCGAAGGAAGAGCATATGAAAAAGATATTAAACTTAATTATGATATAGAAGATAATATTTTTATGTTAATGGATGAAGATAGTATCAAAGAACTGGTAGAAATACTACTTGATAATGCTATTAAACATTCTAAGAAAAAGGGAATAATTAATATTTCTCTAAAAAAAGATGGGCAAATAATTTTATTAGTAGAAAATGAAGGGGAAGCTATTCCTAAAGGAGAAGAAGAAAAAATATTTGAAAGATTTTACCGAGTTGATAAAGCAAGAAATAGAAAAGATAACAGATATGGTTTAGGATTAGCTATTGCTAAAAATATTGTTTTATTACATAAAGGTAAGATAAAGGCCTCATCAATGGATGGTATAACAACATTTCAAGTGACATTTAAGAAATAGATGGTTTTAGAGGATTATACAATGCAAGAATAAAAGAGTAGTATTTACTGGAAACAACTACTCTTTGTTTTTTTCATCTCTAATTAAATGATATAGTTCTGTAATAAAAGGACTTCTTTCTATAATATCCTCATTATATCACTATGTTTCCCATGCAAAGTACCGTAAATCAATTTTTGATGATATGTGTGATTTTGAGTTGAAAGAAATAGTAGAAGATACTGATAGAAAAGGTTATTCTGATCATTATGTAACATCAAGATATGAGAAACAGGAAAAATATGATTATAAAAAAATTAATTTAAAAGGAAATAATAAGAAATAAAAAGGTTTAGTACTAGAAATAAAAAATGGTTACGAAGTTGAGTAATAAATGATTTTCTAGGTGTTTTAGTGTCAAATTACTAGTTTATTCATATTTTATATTGAGGTGAGAATATGGATGAGCGTGTAAATGGTGGAGTGGTTGTAGATGCTGGACACGGTGGAAGTGACCCTGGTGCTATTAGTGGAAATTTAAAGGAAAAAGACTTTACTTTAGAAGCTGCCTTATATATGTATGATAGATTTAAACAGCTAGGTGTTCCTGTTGTTATTACAAGAGATTTTGATGAAGACTTAAGTAGAGCAGATAGACTTAAAAGAGCTAATGAAGCCTTTGGGGGAGACCCTAACACTGTATTAATATCTAATCACATAAATGCAGGAGGAGGGGAAGGTGCCGAAGTAGTTTATGCCTTGCGTAATAATTCTACACTAGCTAAAGATGTACTTACATCTATTGGAGAAGCTGGGCAAATTATGAGAAAGTATTACCAAAGACGTTTACCAGAGAATCCTAATAAAGATTATTACTATATTATAAGAGAAACATCACCAATGCAGTCACTTTTAGTAGAATATGGTTTTATAGATAATGCAAAAGATCAAGTTAAACTACAAAATGATTTATTAAGTTATGTAGAAGCGGTAGTTAAAGCTGT
>CAKPPW010000029.1 GCA_934177995.1 uncultured Bacilli bacterium | reverse complement strand
AATTTTAGATAACTTCTTAAATGGAGGTAAAACTACTGAGTTTGGGACGGTGATGCCATTATGAGTATAAGTTTAAAGAGTCAAATAGCTCCTAAGGGACTACATTTTAATCCAAGTGATTTCTTTATTAGTGATAAGTATGCGACTATTTTAACAGTTATTTCTTATCCTAAATATATATCACCGGGGTATTTATCAACACTTACTTCTATGAGTGGTATTAAAATTGTTATTAAACATATACCAGTTCCTTTTAGTATGATGTCTAAGATGATTAATAGACAAATAGCAGATTTAAGAGAAAAGTATCGTCAGGAAAAAGATCAGACGGCTAAAGAGAAGATTAGACAAGATGCTGAGAGTTTAGAATACTTTGTATCAATGCTTGCATCTAGTCAATCTAAAATCTTTGATTTTCAAATGCATATTATGATTACGGCTGATACTAAAGAAGAACTTGAACTTAAAAAAGTTAATGTTAAGAACTATTTAGATGCGATGGAATTACGTGCTATATCTCTTCGTTTTGAACAAGAGAAAGTATTAAAAAGTATTTTACCAATCTTTCCATCCCAAGATATTGAACAAAGAATTGGAACACCAATACCATCTCCAACTATTGCAGCGATGTATCCATTTATCTTTGATAGTATAAAAGATCCTGGACTATCTGTTTTACTTGGAGTTGATTTCTCTGGTGGTGTTATCTTATTTAATCAATTCTTATATCAGATAAGAAAAGAAAATAATAGAAATAATGCTAATATGATAATACTTGGTACTTCTGGTAGTGGTAAAAGTACGGCTGCTAAATTAGTACTTAGAAGTCATATTAGAAATGGTTGTCAGATAGTGGCAATTGATCCGGAAAATGAACTTGAAGAAATTACAAGAACTTTTGGTGGAGATACAGTTGATATCGGTAAAGGTGGACAATTTGGTATGATTAATCCCCTTGAAGTTATTATTGATGCTGATGAAGAAGAAATTAAACAAGGACTTGGTTATACTGTTTTAACAAGAACTTTACAATCATTAAAGGCTTTTATGAGGTATTATGATCCATCAATTACAGAAGATGTACTTACTATGTTTAGTGAAGTGGTACAAGATACTTATAAGCGATTTGGAATTGATTTTGATACTGATTTTTCTCATTTTACTAGTAATGATTACCCAACATTTACTGATGTATATGCAACTATTAAAGGTCGTATCTTATCAATGCCTGAACAAACACATGAAAAAGATATCTTACAAAGATTACAATTAAAAGTTAAACCATTAGTAACAGAACTTAAATTCTATTTTGATGGTAAGACTACTATTCGAAAAGATAGTGACTTCATGGTATTTAACATTAAAGAGTTAATGAATTCTGAAGGTAATACTAAGAATGCTTTATTCTTTAATATCCTACGTTTTGCTTGGGGATTATGCCTTGATACAAGTGTAAATACTATACTAATGGTTGATGAAGCCCACGTATTATTAGGTGCTAATAATGAGTTAGGAGCTGACTTCTTAGCACAAGTACAACGTCGTGCTAGAAAGTATAATACTGGTACAATAATTATTACCCAACAACCAAGTGATTTTTCAGATAGAGCAGTTATTACTCAAGGTAAAGCTATTTTTGATAACTCATCATATTATCTTGTTATGGGCTTAAAGAAACAGGCAGTTGATGATTTATCATTGTTGATTGATTTAAATGATAACGAACGAGATAGTATTAAAAGATACTCACAAGGAGAAGCTTTGTTTGTCTGTGGAAATAGACGAATGAGAATAAATGTTGTTGTCACCAAAGAAGAATTAGAATCATTTGGTGATGGCGGAGGATTTTAATATAAGAAGTTAGGTGGTGAAAAAGATGAACCAAAATGATGGACAAAATAAATTAGGTAATAATAATCCTAATCAAGGTGTGCCAAATAATCAAAATGGTTCATCTTTTAATGTTCCAAGACACAATACTCATCATGTAGCTCATTCTAATGGTTCTTTTCAAGATAGTTTAAATAGAAAACCAACGAGAATGGATGATGATGGTCCCCGTGATACTGTTAATAAGGTAAAAGAGGCAGCTAAAAATAAGTTGATTGATACAATTCCTGGTGGTAGACAAGCTAGGAAAGCTATAGATATAGGAAAAAAAGCTAATGAGGCTTTGCAAAATATTAGAGCTAATAAAGGACCACAGTTGCCTCCACAAGGAAATAATTTAACAAATGATAATAATGTTCCTAGAAGAGGCAATTCTTCCTCAAATAATGCAAATAACGAATTTGGAAGTAGACGTCCTTCCTTTTTACCAAATAGATCTAGTCTTTTAGATAGAGATGATGAAAGTGAAGAACAAGAAGTTCCTGAAGAACAAAGTGGTTTATCATCATTACGTGGTGGTAATAGAAAATCACCAAGGGGAAATTTATCCTATTTAGCTGGTGGCTTTCTTAAGCTTTCACCTATTATCAAATTGGTTTTATTACTTGCTATAGTCTTTGTACCGTTAATGTTTCTATTTATGGCTGTGTCACCATTACTTATTTTTAATAGTACCACTGCTATTGGAATAGCAGATGATAATGAGATTTATAAAGCAACTAAAGATGAGAAAAATTTTCAGGAGCGTATTAAAGAAGTGCAGGCTGAGTATAGTGAAGATGGTAAAAGCTTCGATGCTAAATATATAGGTGCTGTTTACACGATACTTTCTAACTATGGTAAAGGTTATTCCTATAATAAGATGACTAAATCAAAGATTAGAGAAATAGCTGATTTAATGTTTGATGAAAATGATAACTTTAGTGAAGATACTTTTAAAGAAAATCTTATAAATAATTATTTTCCTGATAAGATACCTGGTAAAGATGAAGAGACTTATAAACGATATGTAGATGATATGTTTAGTATCCTAGAATATTATAATGAATCTAATAATAAGAGTTCTATTGCTTCAACTGGTACGACAGGAGATGTTTGTACTTATAATATAAAAGGTATGAATACAGAGCAGTATGGTACAGGAATAAAAGATAGGACAATAAATGCTTCTGATATAAAAGTAAGACTTATGTCTGCTGGTGGGATGTGTGATGGTACTTATGGTCAACCAATAGAAGGTGAGGAATTAGTTCCCCTTGAAAAGTATATTTTAGGTGTTACTTATGCTGAACATGGTAGTGCTCCAGAGGAGGCTTTTAAAGCTCAATTAGTTATTGCAAGAAGTTTCGTTTTGACAGTAGCTGATGCTTCCGGTAATGCTGGTGGAAAAAAATTAGTGGAAGAAAATGGACAATGGATTTTGCAAATAACTAACTGTGTTACTGATCAAGTATATTGTGATCCAGATCAAGGTTGTAGTAAAAATGGACCTCAAAGTAATCAGTATCTAGTTGTCCATAGTGGAATGAAAGCATCTACTCAATATAAGCCGGCTATGGCTCAAAACGATCCTAGAAGACAATGGGCTAGTGAGGTAGCTGGTAAAGTTGCTCTTGATAGTTCTGGTAGACTTTACCTAACGAACTTTGCTCAGAAAGAACAAAATGAGATGACTTCTTTAGCTAATCAAGGACTTGATTATACACAAATTATTATGAAAATTTATTCAGGGGTTGCCTCTATTAGTGAAAGTAATTGTACAGATAATTCTACTGGTGATGGTAGTTCTGCTGGTAGCTATGTAGGTTGGAAACAAACAGATGCTAGATGGAGTAGTATTGTCTTAGGTGGAGGAACAGATAGTTCTAGATCAATTGGTAATATAGGTTGTCTTGCTACTAGTATTTCTATGTTGATTGCAAAAAGTGGAGCAATTGACAGTCTACCTGCTAGTAATACTTTAAAAAATAACTTTAATCCGGGTACATTTGTTGAAGCAATGAATAAAGTTAATGGCTTTAACTCAGGTGGAAACTTATATTGGAATAAAGTTAGTGATGTAGTTTCAAACTTTGTTTATGATGCTGCATCTGCTACTAATTTATCTGGTTTATCTAAGGATCAAAAACTAGAAATTATTTCTAATAAAGTAAATACTGCTAACACTTACTGTGTTTTGGAAGTTAAAGGTGGACAAGGTCAACACTGGGTAGCAGTTGATAAAGTAACTTCAAATGGTGTTAAAATGTTAGATCCTGGTAGTAAAGCTACTAATTTGTGGAAACAATATGATTATAATAGAACTTCTATGATTCAATGTTTCAAGAAAAGATAGAAAGGAAGATAAAACATGAAAGAAAAAAGAACTAGATACTATGTATTATTATTTCTCTTAGCTAATTATTTTGTAGTAATGTTTGTCTTCTTTGTTTACCCTCACTTTAAAGATATGCATAATAAAACTTCAATAATAGTAAATAAGGATGCTAAATGGTATTATGAGAATGGTAAATGGCATGATATGATTAGAACAAGCCAGTATAATTGGCAAGCATTTGACATTTATCAAGATGGTGAGTTTCTAGGTAATCACTACCTTTTATATAATGATAGATGGTATATTTTTGATAAGAAGAAAAATCCTATTAATCAAGAGGGCGTTGATATCTTTGCTATCAAGACTAATCAAAAATATAAATATGGAAACTTTACTTTAGAAGAAGTAAGTGATAGTGATGATAAATATATAAGAAAAGTATTAGATGATAACAATATAGTTGTGATGGATTTTACTACTAAGAATGTAGTTAACTTTGATTTAGATGGGGATAATAAAAAAGAAAAGCTGTTTATTATATCGAATGTATTTACAAATGATAGTCCTAAAGATATATTTAATTTTATCTTTATGGTAAAAAATGATAAAATATCTATACTAAAAAAAGAAGTGGAAACTTATGATAAGATGTATGATATGTGTCAAGCTTATGTTGCTTATTTAGTAGATATAACGGGGAATGGTACTTATGAGGTAATTACTGGTTGTGGTTATTATAGTGATAGAAAGCAATGTATAGAAATGTATCAGTTAAAAAACAGAAAATATCAAAAAATTATATCTTGTGATGATAAGTAAAGACATTACTGGGTTTAAGTGTTATAATTTAAATGGTTGAATATTTTCTTGTTTTACGTTATAATATGTTTCAAAAAAGAAAGAAGGGTTTTTCATGAAGTTGAAATTTCGGGCTGATAAAGATGATTTAATTATATTTGGTGTTTTTGCTATATTCTTATTATATATTATTGCTATTGGTATAGTTAATTTACATACACTTACTACCGAGGGAGTATTTAGTGGTTTTAATCCATTTCCTGCTTTTACACCTGAATTCTTATGGATGACACTTTTGATCTATATAGTTGCTTTAATTGGTATGTTTGCTAGTGTTAAGTCTTATTTCTTTGAAATGGAAAAAGGATTTGGTATTACTACTGAAAAGAAAGATAAAGGTTATTCTAGATGGGCTAAAGATAAAGAACTTCAACAAGAGTTAAAAATGGTTCCTTTACAAGCAGAAACTGCTACAGCTGGAGGTGTTCCTTTAATTCTTAAAGAGAATGAAGCTTGGGTAGATGATGGTGAGTACCATACTTTAGTTATTGGTGCTACTGGTTCTGGTAAAACACAAACAGTAATTAAACCTACTGTTAAGTTACTTGCTAAGAATGGTGAATCTATGATTATTACCGATCCTAAAGGTGAGATCTATGAAAGTACAGCATCAATGTTACGTGAAAAAGGATATGATGTACAAGTATTAAACTTTCGTAATCCACAAGCCGGTAGTGGTTGGAACCCTTTAACACTTCCATATCATATGTATAAGTCAGGTAATCAAGACAAGGCAATAGAGTTGTTAGATGACTTAGCTTTAAATATCTTATATGATTCATCTAATGCTAATGCTGATCCATTTTGGGAAAAAACTAGTGCTGATTATTTTTCAGGGGTAGTACTTGGGTTATTTGAAGATGCTAAAGAAGAGGAGATTAACCTTAATAGTGTTAGTTTAATGACAACAGTTGGAGAGGAAAAGTTTGGATCTAGTACGTATATCAAAGAATACTTTGATGCTAAGGATCCAGCTAGTGCTGCTTCAATTAATGCTTCTAGTACAATATCTGCACCAAGTGAGACTAAGGGAAGTATTTTGTCAGTGTTTAGACAAAAGATAAAACTTTTTGCTTCTCGTGAAAACTTATCAGAAATGTTAAGCCATAGTGATATAGATTTAGCTGGTATTGGTAAAAGAAAAACAGCATTATTTATTGTTATTCAAGATGAAAAGACAACCTATCATCCACTTGTAACAATATTACTAAAACAATGTTATGAAACATTAATTGATGTTGCTCAAGCAAATGGTGGAGCTCTTCCTGTTAGAACAAACTTCTTACTAGATGAGTTTGCTAATATGCCTAAACTAAAAGATATGACAACTATGATTACAGCTGCTCGTTCAAGACATATGCGTTTTACCATGATTATTCAAAACTATGCTCAGTTAAATCAAGTATATGGTAAAGAAGAAGCCGAAACTATTCGTGGTAACTGTGGAAATATTATTTACTTAATATCAGCAGAACTTGCTGCCCTTGAAGAGATATCTAAGATGTGTGGAGAAGTTAAAAGTAAAAAAGATGATAAGACCGCTTCAACTCCACTTGTTACTGTATCAGATTTACAAAGAATGAAACAATTTGAAACTATTATTCTTCGTATGCGTAAACAACCATTTAAGACTAAAATGACACCTGACTTTAAAATTGATTGGGGTAAGACTTATCCCAAGGCAGTTTTCACAGAAAGAGAAAAGATTCCAGTTCATACTTTTGATATAAAAACATTTGTTAAAGAGCAGAAAAAGAAAAAATTACTTGAAATGATGAATTCTACTGATATTAGTAAACCTAGTGATGAAGGCGGTATGATGCCACCTTTCTTGCCACCTAATTTATTTGCTAAGAAAGAACCATCTCCATTTAATATAGATAATAATGATATCCCATCTTCTAATAAACCAGAAATTAATCAAGCTTTAGAACCGGCTAGAAAACCAAAGCCATCCGCTCCTAGTTTTGATGTAGATGAATTGGTAAGAAAAATAGATGCCAAAATAGCAGAACTTGAAAAGGAAGAAGCTTTAAATAAAGAAAAAGAAAAGATAAGTGAAAAGAAAGAGAAAGAAGAAAAATTAGAAGAAACTCCTATAAGAAAAGTTAATAATAATATTAATTTAAATCTTGATGATAATGATACAGATGATGATTTCTTTGACGATTTCTTTGATGAATAGGTGAGATTATGTTTAATAGATTTAGAAATATAGGAAAAAGATTATCAACAGAAGGTACTAGTAATGAGTCAAAAAATAATACCAAGGTATCTGCTACTCCTGCATCAGATAAAGAAAAAGCAAGAAAAAGACTTTTAAAAGTAGTAGGAATTATTTCTGGTATTTTGATATTAATTTTTGTATTAGTTTTATTGTTAAATATAATAATAGGTAGAAATTATACTTATGATCAAATAGAACAGATACTAAAAAATGCAGCTATTAAATATTATCAAGTTCAAGATGTGTTACTACCTTCTAATGAGAAAGAAAAGAGTGAAGTGGATGCTACTACCTTAGCAAGTGATGATTATAAGTTAATGAAACCGTTATCTAAGCTTAAGAAGAATGCTTCTTGTACGGGGAAAGTAGTGGTAGAAAAAATTAATAATAAATATATTTATACACCATATCTAGATTGTGGTAGTTCATATAAAACGGAAGAGTTATATAAAGCAATAAAGAATAAGAATAAAATTGTTACTAGTGGTAATGGGTTGTATGAAATGAATGGTGAATATGTTTTTAGGGGAGACAGTGTCAATAACTATGTTAAACTTTCTAAAGGATTATTTAGAATTGTAAAAATAACCAGTGAAAATAAAATTCTATTAATACCAGAGTTTGATGAATATTATTCTGATGTATGGGATGATAGATATAATTTAGAAATGGAGTATAGTTCAGGAATTAATTCATATCGTCCAAGTAGAATGAGGGATATACTAGCAAATATTTATTCTGGAAAGTCAGAAGACTTTAATTTATTAACAGATACTGATCGTCAAAAATTAACTACATTCTCATTCTGTATAGGTAAAAGAAGTGCCGAAGAAGAAAATAACACTGGTTCAGTAGAGTGTGCTGATTTTGTTGAAAATCAAATGATTGGCTTATTAACTGTATCCGATTATATTAATGCTTCAATTGATACTAATTGCAAAAATACATTGTCAAAGTCTTGTCAGAATTATAACTATTTAAAAATTAAAGACACTGCTTGGTGGTTATCTACAGCTCCTAGTTTTGACACGAATGATGTATATTACGTAAATGAAGATGGATATATAACGTATTCAAATGCTTCGACTCTTAATATAATTAGACCAACTATTATGCTAAACAATAATGTAATGATAAGAAGTGGAGAAGGTACTAAAGATAGTCCGTTCATTTTAAAATAGTATTTATTAAAAGTCATATTTGCTTATGGCTTTTTTAGTACGAGAAAAGTTAAAATATTAAGAAGTTATTATTTAATTATAGTAATAGATAAGTATCTATGATATAAAATAATTGAAAATTTTTTTGTCAGATGCTAATTTAGTAAATCTCGGTAAAAATATACCCTCAATTTACTAAATTGAAGGGTTGAATTTAATAAAACCCCTAATTTGGAAGAGTGAATTTTGAAAATTGGCTATTTGCAAAGTGATATTCATATCTGTTATCCTTTAACTACTTGTCCAAAGAAGGGAGGAATATGACAAAGAAATTTATAAAACCATTATATGATACTACTATAAAGTATTTAGTAAAAAGTACTGATACAAGGTATATCATCTATAGGCTTATTTATTTGGCAACTGGTATAGATCTTAGTGATTATACATTAATAGATCAAGAGTTAAACACTGGTAATAATATTAAAGATTACCGTCTTGATTTATTATTTAAGAAAGATATACCATTGTTAATCTAGAAGTTAATTATGAAATAACAAGATGGACAAGAAGAAAACAATATAATTATCTATTTAGATTGGCAGGCAGTGGTTATAATGTTGGAGATAGTTACAAGTCTAGAAAGGTTATCCAAATAAGTATAAACAATTCTTACTTTGAAAAGAAAGATGCTAAGTTAGTTACTTGCTGTTTTAGAGATAGTGTTTATCGTACTAAAATAGATGGTATAGAAAGTTATGAGATATATTTAAGTAACTTTAAAGGTACTGAGTACAATGGTAAGAACGAGCTTGCTACACTATGTTCTATTTTAAACAGTGAGAGCATGGAAGAATTAAAAGAAATAGTAGGAAACTATAAGGAGGGATTAATAATAATGAGCGAACTTGAAAAACTAAAACTAAACGATGAATTTAATGCTTACTATGACTATGAAGCAGTTATTAGAAAAGAGAAAAACTCTGAATATGCCAGTGGAAGAGATGATGGACTGGTTGAGGGCAAAACTTTGGGACTAGCCGAAGGAAAAAGCTTGGGACTAGCAGAAGGTAAAAGTTTGGGACTAGTAGAAGGTAAAAGTTTGGGACTAGTAGAAGGTGAAAAAACTGGAGCTAATAAAGAAAAACTAGCTATAGCAAAAATAATGCTTCAAGGAAAAGAATCCTTAGATAAGATAATGAAGTATACTGGTCTAAGTAAAAAAGAACTTACTATGTTACTATAATTATTTATAAACATGATATAGAATAGAGTCTAGAGATAGACTTTTTTCTTTTGATAAAAATGTATATATTAAAAAAAACTACTCATACTATTATTGGTGAATAATATGAAAGAAAAGAAATACCAAAGAATAGTTGAAAGACATAAACCTAAAGAAGAAAGAGCTAAATTTGCTTTAATTGCTTTTATAGTTGGAGGATTAGTAGGGGTACTTGGTGAAGGATTAATTTGTTTTTATGTGAAAATATTATCAATATCTAGAAGTGATGCTTCAACTTATATGATAGTAACACTAATATTTATAGCCTCTTTATTAACGGCTCTTGGAGTGTTTGATAATCTTGTTAAAAAAGCTAAGTGTGGACTACTTATTCCTATAACTGGTTTTGCTCACTCTATGACAAGTGCTGCTATTGACTATAAAAAAGAAGGACCAATCTATGGAATAGGTAGTAATATCTTTAAACTAGCAGGTTCTGTTATTCTCTATGGAATAGTATCATCTTGGTTATTTGGAATGATTCGTTATGGAATAGAGGTGTTAAAATGATCTTTAAGTTTAAGAATGTTTATGTAGATAATTCTGCTACAGTAGCTGGCCCTTATGAAGCAAAAGGTCCACTTAGTAATTACTTTGACAAACGTTATAAGAAAGATTTGTATTGTGGTGAAAAATCTTTTGAACAAGCAGAAGTTAAGTTACTAGAAGATAGTTTGAAACTAGTACTAAAAAAATCAGGTTTAAAAGAATCTGATATTGATATAGTAATAGCTGGTGACTTATTAAATCAAATAACCTCATCTTGTTACTCTAGCTTGAACATGAATAGTCCTTTTCTTGGAATATATAGTGCTTGTGCGACTAGTGCGGAAGGAATATTAATTGCATCCTCTCTAATTGAAGGTGGTTTTATTAATAATGCCATTGCTGCTACTTCATCACACAATATGTCTAGTGAAAAACAATTTAGAAATCCAACTGAGTATGGGGCTCCTAAACCAAAGACGGCTACTTTTACGGCAACAGGTGGTGCTAGTATCTTGCTTACTAATAAACCTAGTAAAGTAAGGGTAAGTGAAGGAGTAATTGGTACTATTGTTGATTATAATCAAAAAGATCCGTTAAACATGGGAGCAGCTATGGCTGGTGCCGCTGCTCATACTTTGAATGACTATTTCAAAAATAGTGAATATTCACCTAAAGATTTTGACTTGATTGTAACAGGAGACTTAGGCATTTATGGTAAAGAAATATTAAAAGACTTTATGAAGGAAGAGTATAAGATAGAGTTAGGTAATAACTATAATGATTGCGGTGTAATACTATATGATTTAGAAAAACAAAAAGATGTAATGGCTGGAGGTAGTGGACCAGTTTGTAGTGCTTTAGTTACTTATTCTAAAATATTAAAAGACTTAAATGAAGGAGTTTATAAAAGAGTCTTGTTAGTAGCAACAGGTGCTTTATTTTCTCCAACCTTTGTCTATCAAAAGAAACCAATTTTATCTATAGCACATTTAGTATGTTTGGAGGCGATTTAAATGTATTTTATATATTCATTCTTATTTTGTGGAACTATTTGCTTAATAGCAGAACTTATTCTTGATAATACTAAATTAACACCAGGACATATAACTAGTATCTTTGTAGTTGTTGGAGCAGCCTTAGATGCTTTTGGAATCTATGACTTTTTTATAGCTACTTGTGGAGGAGGAACACTAGTACCAATCACTTCCTTTGGACACTCTCTTATTCATGGAGCATTAGCAAAAGCAGAAACCTTTGGATTTTTAGGATTATTAATGGGAATGTTTGATCTTACAGCATCAGGAATAACATCCGCAATAATCTTTTCCTTTATATTTACTTTATTTTTTAAAGCTAAAGATTAAAAAAAACTAATTTATTGTAAATAATATAGATAAGGAGGTAGTTATGACTTATCTATTTTTATGTTTATTTATCACTAATGTTTATGCAGAAACAGTAGAAACTCCCTATCTAGTAGCAGATGTCTCTACTGATAAGACAAGGGAGATAATGAAAGAAGAAGATTTATACTATTTAAGAAAAGAAGGGGAAACTAGTAATAATTACTATAGTAGTAAACCAGATGACTATGATACTAAAACAGATATGTTTATCTACGATAAGTATAGTAGCTATACAACTAAAGAGATAAATAGTCCTAATTACTTAAAGGAAGAGATAACGTACTATCATTATTTAGAACTAGAAAAAATTAATTATCTAAAAATATTAACTAGTAGTAATATAACTATTTTAGATATAAAACTTAATAATGATAATATTAAATCTAATAATAATACTTATTACTTTAATAAAAGTAAGATAGAAGATAGTAGTTTAGAAATAAAATTAATGGTATTAGAAAACTCTAATGATAATTATTTGCTAATAGAAAACGATGATGTTTATCTAAAAGGAAAAATAAAGATAAAAGAAAAAGGAGTAGTAACTAAGAAGATAAGATTAATTAACTATTTAACTAGACTAAAAATGAATAAGAAAGTAAAAGTTACTACTAATTATAATGATTTACCCTATTATAGATTACTAAAAAAAGAAAAATTATATAGGTATAGAAGAAAATTATATAAATATAAAAAGAATGATACTTTATTAACTAGTAATAGAGTTTTGGATGGATATAAAGTAGATAGAGTAGAAAAGATAAATAGAGTATATCGAAAAGAGGTATTTACTTTCTATGATAATATTAAACTAGATTATTTAGATTGGGATAAGATTTTAGTAAGTTCAACCATACCTTTGAAAGAGTTAAAACTATATAAGAGTAAAGAGTGTGGAAAAATGAAATTAAAGCTAGTATATAAAACTTTTAGTTATCTAAAAGATATAGACTTTACATGTTCTTAAGAAAAAGAAATTCTACTTTTGTCGAATGGATTGTCTTTTTAAAAATATATAAGTATTCTTTAGGGGAAAGGAGGAGGTATGGACGAGTTACTCTTAAAGTATGATAAGTTAATCTATATGATGGCTAATAAATATAAAAATTATGCTAGTATAGATGATCTTTATCAAGCAGGGTGTATTGGACTAAAAGAAGCATTAACTCATTATGATAAAAGTAAAGGAAGTGACTTAACTAGTTATATTTGTCTTTATATTAAAGGAGAGATGCTAAAAGAAGTCAGTAATAGTAGGGAAATAAGAGTAGGATATGATGTCTATAATTTTTCAAAGAAAGTAAAGGAGGCAAGAGATTATTTAACTCAAGAGTTTGGAAGAGAAGCAACTACTTATGAAGTAGCTTACTATATGAATGAGAATATAGAAAAGATAGAGATGGTTGCTAGAGTAAGTATGCCAGTTTATCATTTAGATGATAGGAATGAAGATAATTTATCTTTATATGATAAAGTTAGTTATGTAGAAAAAGCCTATGATACTGATATTTTAGATTTAAAAAGTGCTTGTGATAAACTTAATTCTTATGAGAAAAGTTTAATCAATAATAGATACTATCTTGATAAAACACAACAAGAAGTAGCAGAAAGTCTTGGTATTAGTCAAGTAAAAGTAAGTAGAGAGGAGAAGAAAATTTTAGAAAAATTAAGGGTTAGTTTAAGCTGATAATTTGGTTTGTGTTCTTTAAAAAATTGTGCTATTCTTAGATAAAGAGCAGGTGTTAAGATGGATAATTATTTTATATTTAATGGTGTTACTTATGTTATTATTTATGATGATAAGAAAATAAAAATATTAAAGAAAGTTGATAACAAGTTAGTTGAGTTAGATAAGTCAGAAAAGAAAAAGATTGAAAGTTTTTTTAGCAGGGAACAATCACATAAATATAGTAGTCGCTATTTAACAGAATGTTTAAATGATAATAATATACTAGAAAAAAAAGATTATATCTTGCCTTTTCTTGAATGGTTAGAAAATTTGATACCAGAAAATTCTAGAGATAATTTTTATAGAAATATAAGAACATTATCTATTGATTATAATTTTGAATATCTTGATAGAAAAAAAAGTAATAATGTAGATACTAATATAGAAGGGGCAGGATATAATTGCACTAGGAATCATATTACAATAAATAAAGAATACTTAGAATATTTATCTAGTATTTCTAATGATGAAAATTTTATATATAATAATTATGCAGGAAGCATCATGCATGAGTTAGCTCATATGGCTTCGGCAAATTATGATAGGCAAACTAACATATCTAAGTGCGGTTTTAATACTTATCCATTTTCTGATGAAAATGATAATAATAGAGGTTTAACTGAAGGAATGACAGAACTTATTTCTTTTACCGCTATTCCTTTTGTTTCTTTGTATACTTCTGGTTATTTTATGGAAATGAAAATAACTAAACAATTAGAAATGATAGTTGGTACTAATGTTTTGCTGGAGTCGTACTTTTCTAATAAAGGCTTAGAAGAAATAAAAAACAATTTACTAAAATATATAAACGATGAAAATAAAGTATTTAGTTTATGTAGAAATATTGAATTTAATTATTTAATTAGAGGCTTAACTGATAAACAAAGTATTTTAGGGAATATTCAAAGTTCACTACTAGATTTCTTGGAAGCTAAGTGTAAAAAAGAATTAGAAAATCCCTATTTAGATAAAGAAATGTTAATTAATATGCTTGATTCTTATGAAAAAAATTTAATAGATGAAAGTGATATAAATTCTATACGTAAAAATCCAGATAATTATGTTGGTATAAATAAAAATAAAGAGCAATTTTTAAATATTAAAGATAAATATTTATCTGCTATTAATGACATAGATAAATATCAAGAGTATAGAGAAAAAACTAAAAAATTATATCAGGAAAAAAATGATAAGGAATCTCTATTAATAACCTTTGATATAAAAGATGATAATAAAAAGTGCAGATATAAACTAGAATTGTTAGATGATGATAAGAATAAAAGAATAGTTTCTAATGATGAGTTTGATTTTAATTTTTCTTTTGTAAAGAATATGTTAGAACCAACTATTAGTTATTATGCTAATAATAATTCAATCAGTGAAGCGACCAATTTTGATGATATGTTATATTTTCTAGCAGATAATAAAAATGCTATAGTTATAAACGGTATTGATAGTACGTATGCTAATAAATTGTTAAGTGATATTGATACTAAAAAAGAATCTAAACTAAAAGAAAAAGAATTTACTAAGAATATTTCTGGTTTCAGTACTACTACTATTTTATTGGCTTATTTAGTAGGAACAAGCATTATATGTTTAGCTTTTCTTATAATTTACAACTTGTGATTTAAATGATAGAATAAGTCTAGAAAAGGAAGATGTATATGGATAAAGATTATCAAATGATAGATCATTCTATTAAGATAGATAAAGAAGAATTGCCTAAACTTTTACAAAATATAATTAAAGACTTAGAAAAATATAATAAGGAAGGTAATATGGAAATGTATGATGGACTTTATGAAGGATTAGAATCATTTTCTAAATCATTTCTATTATCAGGTGGAATAACAAATAGTCAATTTGAAACAATATAAAAAAAATACAGAGGGTAGTTATGAAAATAAAAAATTTTAATAAATAGAAAGCTTAGAAAATGATGAATGTAATAAATCATTATTAAGAATAGTACCTAAAATAGACCTTTCAAAGATATATGATATTATTAATGATATTCCAAATGAATATGAAGGAATAAAAGTAATAAGTGATATTAGAAAGAAATATTATTTTGAGTGTATTAAGTATCGTTATGAAAACTCATTATATAAAACATA
>CAKPPW010000028.1 GCA_934177995.1 uncultured Bacilli bacterium | reverse complement strand
ATCTAGTTAACATGGGGGGGGGGTATTAAGTAACAAAACTACTTTCTTTTATTGTGTAGTAATAAAGATAGAGCTATAAGACTAGTCCTATCTTTTTTTGCTATGCTCCAAAAATGGTTATATAGCCAAATGTCTAAATACAATTTTTATGATATGATTAAAATGTCAAGAATAATGATATTTATAAAATAAAGAATGGAAGGTGTGAGACAGTGATGAGAGCAGTAATATCAAACTGTCGAAGTAATAAATTAACGATAAATAGGTATGAATCTATCATTTTGAGTAATACTAAAATAAAAGAGGTGGTAGAATATGAATAATGGAAAGCTAAAAAATATATTAACGGTAGCAACATCAATATTTTTATTAATAGTTGTAATAGGAATCAGTTATTCAGCCTTTATCTATAGTGGAATAGGTAAGAAAGAAAATACAATTACAACAGGAGCTATAACGATGCTTTATACTGAAAGTAATAATACTATTTCTATTAATAATGCTCTACCAACTACAGATAATACTGGTAAGACTAGAAAGAATGAAGGAGAGTATTTTGACTTTTCTGTTAAGTCATCTATCATTGGAAATACCGATATCAACTATGAAATAGCAGCTAAGGAAGAAACAGGAAATACTTTTAGTGGCAATAATATTAAGTATTATTTAACCACTGTAGATAGTAATGGCAAAGAAACAGAGGTAATGGCACCAAGAACATACTATGAGGAGCCATCAGGAAATGTTTATACCGGAAGACCAGCAGATATGATGAGTTTGTATACTGGGAACTTAAAAGAGCAGGGAGAGACGACAATTAATTATCGATTAAGAATCTGGGTAGATGAGAACTATAATCCTCAAAACGATAATGGTGGATTAACTTATAAAGTAAGAGTAAATGTTTATGGACAAACTTCAGATACAGTAGCCCAAGCGGAAGACACATATTGTAAAGATAATGGCTTTACTACTTTATCAGATTGCATGTTAGTAATGAATAATCATGAAACAACCACTGATGCAGCAAAGACTGCTATAAAAGCCAAAGGAACACCTGATTTTAATAAAATAGCACCAAATGATAGTGAGACTGATGGACTTTACATGGCCGAAGATGATGATGGGGAAAGTTACTATTATCGTGGAGCAGTTAAAAATAATTATGTATCCTTTGCCGGATTCATCTGGAGAATTATCCGTCGAAATGGAGATGGTTCTGTCAGAATGATTTATTCTGGTAAGAGTGCATCCGATACTGGAGATGCTGTTATAATTGACAACTCACAATTTAATAGTAAATATTGGGATCCAACCTATGTCGGATATAAATATAATGAAAACTTTTCATTACATGAAAATAATGGAACTACGGAATATAATTGGTTTACTAATACAAAACAGTATGATTATGGAACTGGCTATACTTTTAATGAGTCAACTAGAAAATTCACCTTAACAGGAGATATCAAACAATTAACGTGGACTGATAATCATGATGAAATAGTTAATAATCAGTTATTTAGTTGTTTAAACACTAGCTGCAATGTAATTTATAAAGTGACTGGATATGTTAGCACTACACAAATGAAAGTACAACCAATAAGTTATAGTTCTAATAGTTTAGTAGAAGCTCAGACAAATACAACAGATTCACCAATAAAAACAAAATTAGATAGTTGGTATCAAAGTAATCTTGCAAACTATACTTCATATTTAGCAGATACCACATTCTGTAATGATAGAAGTATGGTATCAGGTTCCGGATATTTAACAACACCTAGTACTGTTTATTCAGCTTATAGACGTATACAAGATAATAAAGCTCCAAGCTTAAAATGTAGTCAGGAAAATGATAGCTTTAAAGTGTCAAGTACAAGTGCTAAACTTAATTATCCAGTAGGGTTAATACTAGCCGATGAAGTAGCCTTAGCGGGTGGAAAGTCAAGTTATGCTAATAGTAATTATTATCTATATAATGGAAAGTACTTCTGGACGCTTTCTCCGTCTTACTTTTATTTTAGCTACTCATATGCTTACGTTTGGAATGTGATGTCATCAGGTGGCTTGGACCAGTGGCATAACGTGACATATTCTTTTGGCGTAAGACCAGTTATCAACCTGAAAGCAGATGTAACTATTTCTAAGGGTGACGGAAGTTCACTTAATCCATTTGTCATAAAAACTGAAGACTAAGTTTTCTTCAGTTTTTTAAATAGATAATTTATAAGTAGAAGAATAAGTAGAATTATGATAGGTAACTTTAATTTCTTTACAAAATTATTTAATACTATCCAGTTGTTACCTAGGGCATAGCCAACATAGACAAAAGCAAAGGTCCAAGGAATAGAGCCTAGAGTGGTAAATAAAACAAATCTTGGAAAATTAACTTTACTAATACCCATGGGAAGAGAGATAAGTGTTCTAACGATTGGAAAGTTTCTGGCTAAAAAGGCGGCAAGTGGTCCATACTTTTCAAACCAAATATCACATTTTTCTATATCTTCTTCTTTCATAAAGAAAAATTTACCATACTTCTTTACAAAACTTCTTCCCCCAAAATATCCAATTAAATAAATAATAATAGCACAAAATACACTACCTAATAGTCCCACTAGAAAAGCCATCCAGAAAGAAAAGATTCCTCTACCCGCTAGAATTCCACCAGTTGCTAGTATTACTTCACTAGGTATAATTATAATAACTGCTTCTAAAACCATTCCAAGAAACATACCAAAATAACCAAAGTTAGTCATTAAAAAAGTAACATAGCCTTCCACTTATCCCACCTCTTTTTAATTATATGATAATAAAATATTGTCTATTAAAAATTATTGTATTTATAAGTTAGTTATCTGTATAATGAAAATAGGAGAAATTGATATGAAAAAAATAATTGTTAGTAGTGCCTTGATACTAGGAATAGGTTTGTTACTGATAGGATATTTATATCAGAATAGACTTGATATAGAAAAACAAAATAAATTAGAAAAAGAAAAGGCTCTAGAAGAAAATATTCTTAAGAAAAAAATTAAAGAAGCTTATCATGAAAAAGTAATTATTAATAAAGATACTAATTTATATAAATTAGAAAATAAGAAATACTATAAGAGTGGTAAAGTATTAAAAGATGTGATGTTTGAACTTGATAATAATGATAACTTAGATGGATACTATAAAATTAAGAATAGTGATTATTATCTATCTTATACTGATTTTATAGAAAGTAATGATAGTATTGATACTAGATATTTAAACTATGTTTATTTTCCAATAGAAATTACTATAAAAGAAAATAGTACCTTTTATAATAGTAATAATAAAGAACTATTTAATCTAAAAGATAGTATTAAGTTACAGGTATTAGAAAATTTGTCTGATTCTTATGGAGTAGTATTATTTGATAGATTAGTATTTATTAAAAAAGATAGAGTAGAGTCTAGTAATGAGTTAGAAGATAATATGGAAATAGCAGATAAAGTACCAGTATTAAATTATCATTTTATTTATTTGGAAGGGGAAGAATGTAATGAAATGATATGTCATCCTGAAAGTCAAATTAATGAAGAGTTTGCTTATCTTTCTCTTAATAAGGTATTTACTTTAACTACTAAAGAGTTAGGTCAGTTTATAAGTGGAGAGATTAGATTACCTAAGAAATCTATACTACTTACTATTGATGATGGGGCAAGGGCAGAGAAGTTTATTCCTTTCTTAGAAAAATATAAAGTTAATGCTACTTTGTTTTTAGTATCATCTTGGTATCCTAAAGAAACATTTTCATCATCTTATTTAGAACTAGCAAGTCATACACATGATATGCATACTAATGGAGTTTGTAGTGGTGGACAAGGTGGTGGCATTAGATGTTTAAGTGAAGATTTAGTTCAAGCTGATTTAAAGAATAGTAGGGAGACACTTAATAATACAGAAGCCTTTTGTTATCCTTTTTATGAATATAATGATTATGCTATAGAACAGGTTAAGAAAGCAGGTTTTAAACTGGCTTTTATTGGTGGTAATAAGATGGTTACTAAAGATACTAATCCTTATTTAATTCCAAGATATGTTATTTATAAGAATACTAGTCTTAATTACTTAAAAAATTTATTATCATAAACAATGCAAAAATTATATAAAAAAGGAAAAATTTTGTATTGCAGTACAAAAATATCGAATAAATAAAGACTGTTTGATACAATAGTATTGTCTGGAGGAATTGATATGATAAGAAGAGACGAATATTTAGAAAAGTTAAATCGATTTAGAGATAAACAACTAATAAAAGTTATAACTGGAATAAGAAGATGTGGAAAATCTACTCTACTAGAAATGTATAAGGAAATATTACTTAATGATGGAGTAGATAATAATCAGATTATTAGTATTAATCTTGAGGATTTAAAGTATAATTTTATAACAGATTATTTATCATTATATAATTATATAAATGACATGTTAGTTGATGATAAGAAATATTACATATTTATAGATGAGGTTCAAATAATAAATGAATTTCAAAAAGCAGTTGATAGTTTATATATAAAGAAAAATGTAGATTTGTATATAACTGGTTCTAATGCTAATTTGTTATCTAGTGAACTTGCTACATTGTTATCAGGTAGATATATAGAAATAAAAATGCTTATCAAGAATTAAGTAATGATGAATTATATCAAAGATATGTATCTTGGTGGTCATTGCCTTATACGGTCTCTTTAGGTAATGGGATGATATAAGTTTATATATAAGTAGTATATATAATGATATTTTGATAAAAGATGTGATGGCTAGGAAGAAAATAACTGATGAATCAATGTTAAAAAGTGTTGCTAATTTTGCTATGGATAATATAGGTAGTCTAATATCTACTAATAATATAGCCAATGTAATGACTAATGAAGGAAGAGCTATTAATGTAAGGACAGTAAAAAAATATCTAGAAGGCTTTACAGAATCATATTTTTTATACAAAGCTACTAGATATGATATAAAAGGAAAACAATACTTAAAAACAACACAAAAATATTATGTTGCTGATTTGGGTTTAAGATATTTTATTTTAGGTAGAAAGCTTGGTGATTATGGACATATACTTGAAAATGTTGTGTATTTAGAATTACTTCGTAGAGGATATGAGGTGTATATAGGTAAGGTTGATGAGTATGAGATAGACTTTGTTGCTATCAATAATAATGGTAAAATATATATTCAAGTATCTGAAACGATTAAAAATAAAGATACCCTAGATAGAGAATTAAGATCTTTAAGAAAAATAAATGATAATTTTGAAAAAATTATATTAACTTCTGATAAAATACCATTATCAAATGATGAGGGAATAATTATAAGGAACGTATTGGAATGGTTACTTGATAAGTAATTTATTTCAATCACTATAAATATCAAATTGCTCTATAAAGTTAGGATTATCAATGCTTTTAAGTACATAAAACATTTTTAATTTTTTTCTCACAAGTTAATTGTGTTATAGGCTAATAAGTAAGATCTTATCAATATATGAAAAATTCATGTTATAATTGTTATACAAATGGGAGGTTTTGGCATGACAATAGTACAAGCAGAAAGATTTTATGAGAAAGACTCAAAAAAATATGAAGTATTAAAAAACAAAGAATTATTATCTTGGTTAGAAAATCGGGTAAAGAATGGTTATCAACCTTTTATTGATATTGAAGGCTTGCAGGGACTTATAGATAATATTACAAATTGGTATGAGATTAAATATCCAGAACGTGAAATGGAATTTTATGAAGGAATAAAATACTTTGATTTTGAAAATATAAAATCACTATCAAAATTAATGGATATAAAACAATTGATGTATAGATTACCACACGAAGAGTTATGTTTAATGAAGTGTGATTATCGTTCTAATGGTGGTGGTAGAAGAACTATATATGGTGATAATAACGAAATAATAGGACAAAAAGAAATACTTTTTATGGGTATATATAGAAAAAATATAGAATCTAGTATATCGCCTAATTTCTTGTTGTATGCTGATACTGATAGTGGAAAAGTAGAAATTGATTACAATTTAAAGAATTATGTTAATACTGATAATATTACGCTCGATGAGTTATTAAACTTATTTAAAGAAAAGTATAGTGAAGACTTTAGTTTTACTGAACTTGAAAGGTGTGTATATGCTCATAATTGTGATATTGAATTAAGAAATAAAGTATTACAGTTAGTAGCACTAAAATTATTATATTCTCCTAATACTATCCCTGAAAGAGGTTATGAAAGAGCCAAAAGATTTATAAATGAATTTAATAAAAAAATGGGATTAAATATTTCTACTGAAGAAATAGATGATGCAATTAATAAAGATTATAGTAATGGTGAAAAATGGGAACGTGTTTTAAAGAATTATATTGGTAAAGATGGAAAAGAACGTTCATATTGGACTGTCGAATGTACTGCTAAAGAAGAAAAAAATCCTTTGGAAAAAGCAAAGGTATTAGTAAAATCATTATTAAAAAAATAATTTATATATAAAAACTCGAACTGTGATAGTCCGAGCTTTTTGCTAATTTGGTGCACATGAAGGGAATCGAACCCATACGAAGAATTAACTTCTGCAGATTTTGAGTCTGCCGCGTCTACCAATTTCGCCACATGTGCATAAATAGATTATAGCATAATAATATAAAAAAAATAAAGTGTTTTAAGAAAAAAGTATTGACATTTATTCAGTTTATGAATAAAATATACTGGTATACCAAATTGGTATATTGGTGTAGTGAGGTGAAATAAGATGAAAAAGGATGATATAGTAAATGCTGCTAGAAGCTTATTTACTGACTATGGATATAAAAAAGTATCGATGGAAGAGATAGCTTCTAAAGCAGGTGTTACTAAAAAAACAATTTATAATTATTTTCATGATAAAGAAGAATTGTTTGAGTACTTTATCAAAGAAGAATTGGAGAAAATGACAGAAGTTTTTGAAGAAAACTTAAAAGAAAAGAAATCTTTTTCAGAAAGAATCACAAAAGGATTAAAAGAAATATTAATCTTTAGAAAGAATAGTGATTTCATTAGAACTATTATGAAAGATATTAGTGGTAATACAAACTTCATAAGTCAATATGATGAAGCAGTAATAAACTATTTAGAAGAAAAGATTAATATAGCTATTTCTAAGAAAGAAATAAAAAAGTGTGATAGTCATTTAGCAGCATTCATTATTTATAAAGTATGTTTTTCTATATTCTTTGAATATGACGAAAAGTTAGATGAAGATAGGGTAGTCAAAGAAGTAACTGCTATCTTAAAAGATGGTTTATTTGTAGAGGGGGAAAAATAAAATGAAAGATAAAAAGAAAAAAAGTTTATTTAATTATGTTATTTTATTAGCAGTATTAATAATTCCTTTTATGTATAGTTTCTTTTATCTAAAAGCATATTGGAATCCATATGGAAAAGGTAATCTTGATAATTTACCGGTTGCTATTGTAAATGAAGATGAAGGGAAAAAAGGTAAGGAGTTAGTTAATAGCTTAAAAGAAAAAAACACTTTAAAATTAAGGGTAGTAGATGAAGATAAGGCAAGTGATGGACTTACTAATCAAAAGTATTATGCTGTAATAACTATTCCAAAAGATTTTACTAGTAGTTTAGAAAGTGCTAGTAGTAGTAAGAAAAAACATCCAACAATTACTTATTCACCAAATCAAAAGACTAATTATTTAGCAAGTCAAATAATTGATAAAGTAGTAACTACTGTAGAAGCTAATCTAGATAATACAGCTAATGCTACGATAATAGCTGGTCTTGCCAGTAGTTTAGAAAAAGTACCAAGTTCACTAGATACTGTAGTAGATGGTTTTAGTAAGTTAAGTGATGGTACTGATAAATTGGTTGATGGTAGTAAAGGTGTTAGTGATGGAACTGATACTTTAGCAAATGGTTATCAAGAGTTTCATCAAGGCTTAGAACAAGTAAGTGAAGGATCAAATACCTTTACTACTAACTTTAATGAACTAAATAAAGGGTTAAACAAGTTAAGTGAAGAAACAACAAAATTAGATGAGTTAAAGATGAGTGCTCCTGTGTTAACAACTAGTATTGCTAACTTAACACTTGGATCAAACAATCTTACTGCTAGTCTTAATGGTTATGTAGAAGGTAGTAAAAAAATATCAACTTATGCAAATAGTGCTGCTAATACTATCGTTACTATGCTAAGTAGTAGTTGTGAAGGAAGAGAAATGTGTCTTGGGGATACAACTGGCGATATGACTACATTATATAAGACAAGTGTTTTCCTACTTACTAAGAATGAGAAAGGCCTTAATAGTTTTGAAACTATAAGTTATGGTAGTGATGCTATAGTAGATGGTAATAACAAGATAAATGCTGGCTTAAATGAGTTAAATGAAAAAACTGTATCACTGGAGACATTACCTAGTTCAATAGATGCCTTACAAACTGCTATAAATAGTGCTAAAGTAGGTAGTGATAAATTAAAAGAGGGTAATGATACTCTTAATCAAGGAGTTAATAAATTATTAACTAATTCTACTACTATTAAAAATGGTTTATTAACTTTATCATCTGGTTCTAAGACTTTAAATAATGGTTTAATAACACTAGATAATAGTGTTAAAGATGCTAAGAATACAGTTAAGAGTAAGAAAGATGCAACAGAAGAAGAGGTATCCCCATTAAAAGATATAAGTAAATATAGTGAAAATGTCGTTAAAGTAGATAAAAAAGTAGTTAATGAAGTACCATCATATGGAACTGCCTTCTCACCATTCTTTATCTCTATCGCTTTATGGGTAGGAGCCTTAATGTTATACATTATCTTATACTTTGATAAAGAGAATAGATTTGAAAAATTATCTATTGATAATCCAAATCACTTAAAAAGAACATTCTATTATCATGTACTTGGAACTATGGCTGGTATCATTTTAGCCTTCTTATTACAAATATTATTAGATTTTGAAATTACATCTATTCCACTTTATTATTTTTCAATAGTATTAATTGCTAATACTTTTGTAGCTCTTATTGAATTCTTAATTCTAAACTTTAAAGATGTTGGTAAGTTTATTGCTTTAATTCTACTTGTTTTACAACTTGCTGCTGCAGGAGGAACATTCCCAATTGAAACAGTAACTAAATCATTTAGATTTTTACATCCATTATTACCAATGACTTATACAATTGGTCTATTAAGAGAATCATTAATGACTATTGAAGGAAGCTTATTAAGTAAAAACTTAATTATTGTTATTTCAATATGTTTAGTATTTGTAGTACTTAATCTTGTAAAAGATTTAAGATATGAAAAGAAAAGAAGAGGATAGTAATATAAAAGTAATTAAATAAATAACATTTTAATAAGAACTGTCATTATTTTTTGACAGTTTTTTGTATGGTAAAAAACTTTATTAATATATTTAATATATAACTTAGTAAAAAAATATTGACTTTCAATATGCTAGCAGTTAGAATAAAAAGCACTTTCTATGAAAGTGTATGGGAGGAAACGGTATGAAAGGTAAAAGCAAAATACCTAAAGGAGTAATTAGTTCTTTTGGTATAGCACTTGTTATGATTTTTGCTATTGTCACCAATGCAGCAGGTGATCCTGGTGAAATCAATCTAACTAAGAGTGCTAAAAGAAAAGATGATTATGGTAGAGAGTCAACTGTTTCATTATCTATTAATGCTAACAATTATACTACTAAGAAAAAACTTGATGTTGTACTAGTACTAGATGGATCTAGTAGTATGAGTAATAGTGTTGGTGGATACAGTCGTGAAACTAGACTTGAAGCTGCTAAAAACTCAGCTAATACATTTATTACCAAGCTGATGGATGGTCAGAATGATGTGCAAATTGGTTTAGTTGAATTTGGTACTAATGTTAGGGATAGTTTGAGTTTAACTAGTAATAAGAATAGTGCTACTAATTTCATCAATACTAAGTATGATGCTGATGGTGGTACCAACTTACAAGAAGGTATTCAAAAAGCTCACCAATTATTAAATGATGGAGCAAGAAGTGATGCTAAACAATTAGTAGTAATACTAACAGATGGAGTACCAACATTCTTTGGACCAGCTAGGTTTTATAGCCGTAGATATAATATGTATGTACCTTGTGGTGATGGGCAAACTGATAGTTTAACTAGTCACCAGGCTGAGTGTAATTATCAAAAACCTAGTGAGGCAGCTAAGAATGAACTTGATTCTTTAAAAACTGATTATAATCAGGCAGATGTTTATACTATTACATTTGGTGATGAGAGTGAAGCTGCTAAGATTCTAGCAACAGTTAATGGAAAAAATGATAATCCTTTATATGATAATTATAAAGCTTTAACTGAACTTGAGTTAACTAATCTTTTTGATAGAATCTTAAATCAAACAATAGATACCATTGGTAAAGGTAGTGTTGTAACGGATACTATACCAAATACTTTTAAGTTAACAGAAGAGGCAAAGAAAAAACTTGAGAGCGAAGGAATTAGCTATGTTGAAAACAGCGATGGAACAACTACCTTAACATGGAATGTTGGAGTCATTAAAGCAAATACTAATTATGAACTAACTTATGATGTTGTTGCTGCAGACGATTATCATGGGTCAATGTATACTAATACAAGTGCTACTCTTAATACAACAGTAGGAGTAGACAATCCTAAGTATGGTGGAAAGACAGATATTAAATTAGACTTTAATAAACCAGTGACAGAAGTACCTATTATTACTAAAGATGATAGTTATTCTGGATATGAAAATGAAACAGTTTCTGGTTCAATTTTAGATAATGATTTAAATAAAATAACAGAAACAGATAAAGCTAATAATGATGATATAGTTGAAGTTAGGGATACTTTAATTATAAAAGAAACAGATTCAGTAGTTAGAAATAGTGATGGAACATATAACATTTATCAAGATGGAGTGTTACAAGGTGTTTTAACTATTGATAATTCTGGTAAATTTGATTTTGTACCTGCTAATGGAATTACTGGTGAAGTTAAATTTGATTATAGTATTAACACTGATGTAATAACTAATGGTAAGGCAGATAGAGTATACAGTAATACATCTACTGTAACTATTACTATTAAAGGTAAAGCTAAAGTAAGTATTAGTGGTATAAAAACTTGGATTGATAATAACAATCAAGATGGAAAAAGACCAGATAGTATCATAATTAACTTATTACAAAATGGTAAAAAGATTGATTCTAAGGAAGTAACTAGTGATGATAATTGGCATTATGAATTTGTAAATCTTCCTAAGTATGCTAATGGTCATGAAAACGAAAGTAAGTATGAAAATAAATATACTATTACTGAAGATGAAGTAACAGATTATACTACTATAATTGAAGGTAATAATGTTATAAATACTCATGAGATAGAAAAAATATCTATTGAAGGAGTTAAAACATGGATTGATAATGATAATCAAGATGGGAAAAGACCGGAATCAATTACTGTTAATTTAAAAGCCAATGGCAAAGTGATTACTACTAAAGAGGTAACAGCAGCAGATGGCTGGAAGTATTCATTTACAGATTTAGATAAGTATAGTAATGGAAAAGAAATAGAATATACAGTAAGTGAAAATGCTGTTAAAGATTACAAGACAGAAATTAATGGTTATGATATAACTAATACTCATGAAAAAGAATTAACTGAAATTACAGTTAATAAAAAATGGAATGATGATAATAACCGAGATGGAATAAGACCAGATAGTATAAAAGTAGATTTAAAGGCTAATGGAAAAGTAGTTAAGACAGTTACTATTAAAGCAAGTGATAACTGGACTTATACATTTACTAATCTTGATAAATACAGTAATGGTGAAGAGATAAACTATACAGTAGAAGAAAAAACTATTACAGGTTATGAATCAGAAGTAAATGGCTATGAAATTATTAATACTCATGAGATAGCAAAAACAACTATTGAAGGAGTTAAAACTTGGATTGATAATGATAACCAAGATGGAATTAGACCAGATAGTATAAAAATAAGCCTAAAAGCTGATGGCAAAGTGATTGCTACTAAAGAAGTAACAGAAAAGGATGAATGGAAATATTCATTTACTGATTTACCAGTATATGAAAATGGTAAGAAAATAAACTATACCATTAGTGAAGATAAAGTAGCAGGTTATACTGGAGTAGTAAGTGGTTATGATATAACTAATACTCATAAAACAGAAACTACTACCATAACAGTTAATAAGATTTGGGAAGATTCCTCTAATAATGATGGAGTAAGACCAGATTCAATTAAGATTAATTTATATGCTAATGGTAAATTAGTAAAAGAAGGAGTGGTTGTTACTGGTAATGGTGATAACTGGTCATATACTTTTAAAGATTTACCAATGAATGAAAATGGTGAAAAGATTAATTATACTGTAACAGAAGAAACTGTAGCTAATTATGAAACTAGTATAGATGGTTTAACTATTACTAATACCCATGAAAAAGAATTAACTGAAATTACAGTTAATAAAAAATGGAATGATGATAATAACCGAGATGGTATTAGACCAGATAGTATAAAAGTAGATTTGAAGGCTAATGGAAAAGTAGTTAAGACAGTTACTATTAAAGCAAGTGATAACTGGACTTATACTTTTACTAATCTTGATAAGTATAGTAATGGTGAAGAGATAAACTATACAGTAGAAGAGAAAACTATTACAGGTTATGAATCAGAAGTAAATGGCTATGAAATTACTAATACTCATGAGATAGCAAAAACAACTATTGAAGGAGTTAAAACTTGGATTGATAATGATAACCAAGATGGAATTAGACCAGATAGTATAAAAATAAGCCTAAAAGCTGATGGCAAAGTGATTGCTACTAAAGAAGTAACAGAAAAGGATGAATGGAAATATTCATTTACTGATTTACCAGTATATGAAAATGGTAAGAAAATAAACTATACCATTAGTGAAGATAAAGTAGCAGGTTATACTGGAGTAGTAAGTGGTTATGATATAACTAATACTCATAAAACAGAAACTACTACCATAACAGTTAATAAGATTTGGGAAGATTCCTCTAATAATGATGGAGTAAGACCAGATTCAATTAAGATTAATTTATATGCTAATGGTAAATTAGTAAAAGAAGGAGTGGTTGTTACTGGTAATGGTGATAACTGGTCATATACTTTTAAAGATTTACCAATGAATGAAAATGGTGAAAAGATTAATTATACTGTAACAGAAGAAACTGTAGCTAATTATGAAACTAGTATAGATGGTTTAACTATTACTAATAATCATCAAAATGAAAAGATAAGTATTAGTGGTATTAAGACTTGGAATGATAATAATAATCAAGATGGTATCAGACCTGATAGTATAAAAGTAAGCTTAAAAGCTAATGGAAAAGTAATTGCTACTAAAGAAGTAACAGCAGAAGATGACTGGAAATATTCATTCACTAATCTTGATAAGTATAGTAATGGTGAAGAAATAGACTATGAAATTACAGAAGAAGAAGTAGCAGGTTATACTGGAGTAGTAAATGGTTATGATATAACCAATACACATAATCCTATCAAAACCTCACTACCTGTTGCTAAGAAATGGGTAGATAGTAATAATCAAGATGGAATAAGACCTGATAGTATTATAATTGATTTATATGCCGATGGTACTTTATTACTAGATAAAACAGTTACTATAAAAAATACTGATAATTGGAATTATACTTATACTAATCTTGATAAATATAGTAATGGAAAAGAAATTAATTATACTGTTAAAGAACGTGAAGTCAAAGATTATACTACTACTTATGAAGTCACTGATAATGGTATCAATGTAATTAATACTCATAGTCCTAGTAAAATAACAATAAATGGAACTAAAACTTGGACTGATAATGATAATAATGATGGTTTAAGACCAGAAACTATAACTATTAGACTAAGTGGTAAAGTAGGAGATAATGAAGTAGTTAATAAAATGATTACAGTAACAGAAGCCGACGACTGGAAATATTCATTTACAGAATTACCAGAATATAATGATGGAAGTTTAATTTCTTATACAATTAGTGAAGATGCTGTTATTGGCTATAATACCTCAATTGATGGTTATAACATTGTAAATAGTCATGCTGATGAAGAAGTGACTATTGAAGGAGTTAAAACTTGGATTGATAATGATAACCAAGATGGAATAAGACCAGATTCTATCAAAATTAATTTGTTAGCTGATGGTGAAGTAGTAGACAGCAAGATAGTAACAGAAAAAGATAACTGGAAATATTCATTTACTAAGAATAAATACAGAAATGGAAAAGAAATAAATTATACAATAGAAGAAGTAGATGTTACTACTGGTTATACAGCTACTGTAACAGATTATAATGTAACTAATAAACATACTCCAGAGACATTATCTTATACAGTTAAGAAAAACTGGAATGATTTTAATAATAATGATGGTATAAGACTAGATAGTATAAAGGTATCAATAAAAGCTAATGGAGTAGTAAAAGAATCAATAACTCTAAGTGATGAAAATAACTGGACATATACCTTTAGTGATTTACCTCGTTATGAAAAGGGAAAAGAAATAGAATATTCTATTGTTGAAGATGAAGTTAAGGGATATGTATCAACTCTTGAAGAAGGAATCTTAGATAGTGATAATAATATTACTACAGTAATAACTAATACTCATGAAATAGAAAAGAAAGAAATAACTATTACTAAGACTTGGGTAAGTGATGGAACTGTTTATCAACCGGATGAAATAGTAGTATCACTATATGCTGATGGTGAGTATCTTTATGATATAACAATCTCTAAGGATATGAATTGGATTTATACTTTAGACAATCTACCAAAATATAAGAATGGTAAAGAGATAAATTATACTATTAAAGAGAAAGAAGTAGATGGTTACACTGCCACTTATGCCGGATACAATATTATTAATACAATGATTCCTTTAGAAAAAGGAGAAATAGTACCACCGATGACGGGAGTCAATAACAATAGCAATAGTTTATTTGAATTAATATTATTTATTAATACTTTGTTAATGGGAAGCATTTTAATGAGAAAGGCACTTTGTTAGTGCTTTTTTCTTTTCCTTTTTCTCTAAATAGCTTATAATCAAATAAGAATTATATATTTAAGGAGAAAATAAAATGAATGTTGTATTATTAGGATCAAACACAAAAGAAGAGATAGAAAATAATTTACGAATAGTAGCATCAGCTGGAGCTTTATCTAGAAGTGAAGGTACTGTTATGGATGTTTACGAAAGTAAAAATGATTATCAGAAAAATCTACGTCTTGCCAAGGCAGTAGTAGGGTATGGACATCGTTCAATATCAGAGCATGATTATCTAGTCTTTGCTTTAGAAGATGTAACACCAGTTATAGAACAAACCATAATTGAGTATAGATTAACATCATTCACTATTAAATCAAGAAGAAATGTTGACTTTAGAAATGTCGGGTTTTATGTTCCTGATTTTAAAACAGTTAAGGGAGATAGATTAGATTCTAGAGAATTAAAACTAGATTATAATAATTATATGAAAAGCTTATTTACTAAATATGGTGAATTAGTAGATGAAGGCTTACCAATAGAAGATTGTAGATATATCTTACCTTATTCTTATCATAGTAATATAATTATGGGATGCGATGCTAATGAGCTTTTTAGGATTACCTCAGATTTACTATACGGAAAGATGGCTAAGATAGATGAAGCTAAAGAGTTAGGTGCAAAACTTGCTAATATGATGGGGGAAGCTTGTCCTTATTTAGTAAGTTCCTTAAAAAAAGAAGAAAATAAAGATTATTATAATGATCAATTTACCTATTTAGATAAGTTAGTAAAGCAAGAAGATAAATTACTTACTAAACCAAAATTAACTGATTATCTAGAAAGGGCTGATGATAAAGTACTTTGTAGTATTTTAATGAATCGTTATCAATTAAGTAGTGAAAAAGCTTCTAAAGTATTAGATGAATTAGTTAAGGAAGATAAAGATATTAAAAAGAAAATGTTTACTAGTCTTTTACATAGTAAGAATCAAAGAGAATTAGAGCAAGTAGAGTATTCTTTTGAGCTTCCTATATCATTAGCGGTACTTACTCATATATCAAGACATAGAATGCAATCTTTATTAGTACCTGATTTTGTTCCTCTTTGGAATATGGAAAACTATGTAATACCTAATAGTATTAAAGATAATCATGAAGAAGAGTATAAAGATATCTTTAAGAAGAATAATTTAAAAGTAGAGGAATATAAAGACAAAGGAATAAGAGATGAAGATTTAGTATATTTCTATTTATCCGGTAATGCTTGTAATATAACTACTACTATGAATGCTAGAAACTTTGAGTGGATTACTAGAATGAGATGTTGTAATAAAGCTCAGTGGGAGATAAGAGATTTAATGACTGATCTTAAAGACCAAGTAAAAGAGGTTAATCCCTTAATAGGAACTATGTTAGGAGCTAACTGTGAAGTAAATAATTATTGTCCTGAAGGAAAAGATAGTTGTAAGAATAGGGGCATAGTAGTAAAACAAAAGATAAAGTAAAGGAGAAAGTTTATGATAGAAGAATATAGTTTAAAATTATTATGTGATAAATATGGTGTTTCAAAAGAAAATATTGTTAATAAAAATAATAATATTTTATCTAAAGGTGAATATGAAGATATTGATAAAACATTAGATTACTTAATAAATGAATTAAAAGTTAATAAGAAAAATATAGAAAAATGTCCTAGTATCTTATATAGAAATGTTGATGCTATAAAAGATAATATTGATTTTTTAAAACAAAAGGATGTGTCATTTTCATCAATAGAATCATGTTTACATGTCTTATCATCAGAGCCTGATAGTTTAAAAGATACGTACGATTATGTAGAAGAAAATTATGGAGTAGAGTCTATTAATAAGGATACATCAGTTTTATCTTGTAATAGGGATTTAGTAATTGTAGTTGAAAAGTTAGGATTGGATAAAACTTGGAATTTAGTGGTAGCTTCTTGTATCAAATTTGGCTTTACAACTTTAGAAGAAGTCGAAAATATTGTTAATAGTATAGAATTTAAAAAATATCCTGAGTTATTTACGTCACAGACACTAGCTCATGGTAATATAAAAGAAATTCAAGAAATGATAAATAGCCAAGAATTTAAAGAACATCCTGAATTATTTACGTCGCAGACGCTAGCTCACACTAAAATAAAAGAAATTCAAAAAATGATAAATAGTCAAGAATTTAAAAAATATCCTGAATTATTTACATCGGAAACACTAGCACATGGTAATATAAAAGAAATTCAAGAAAT
>CAKPPW010000027.1 GCA_934177995.1 uncultured Bacilli bacterium | reverse complement strand
TACCCCCCCCCATGTTAACTAGATGTAAACTTATATTATCCATGAGTGGGTCACCTCTACTTTCTTATTTTTCTTTTTATTTGCTGTTGATTTGCGAATTAAAATGTACACTTTTTAACATTTTCTTAGCTTCTACAACTATATCTTATCAAATATAATAAGGTTAATCAATAGTTTATCAAACATATTTTTTTTACATTTTATTTTGCAACTTTAGGTATAGTATTTGTACATCCTAAAGTATCAATCAACAAATTAAGCTGCTAATTTTTGAGGTTGACTTACATTTTTCATAGTATCTTGCTTAGCAAAGTCTTTTACCTCCATTAAAGCTTGCTTTATTCTTAAAGCTGATGAATTATTGTTATTAACACCTATTTCTATTGCTTGTTCAAATAATTTAGAATTTTCACTGGTAGGATCTAAATAATCATAATCAAAATTTTTAATAGCAAGATTTAAAATGTTATCATTATTAAGTAAACCTTCACTCATTTCCTTAGCTGAAAATTTTTCTTTAGACAATTCATCCTTTACAAAGGATAAAATTTGTTGCATTCTCTCTAAATAACTAGCATCTTCACTGGCTTTTTTACCACTACCTGCAAAAGACTTAATCATATTTTCCATTAATAAGGCTGTATAATTATTTGGTTTTACCCTACTTGCTAAATCTCTTGCATTGGAAGTAGAAGTAAATCTATTAGCTTCACCTGTTTTTAAATATTGACTAATAGCATAAAAACCTTGACCAGTACTATACTGATTATCAGAGATAACAGCTGCTATATTTAAATCAAAAACAGTATTAACATTTTGATAAATAGAACTATTGTCTTCTGTAATAGAAATATTACTATTTCCCTTACTTACTTCTTCTAATTGCTTTTTTCTTAGTTTAATATAATCACTTATTTTTTGATAATTTGTTGTTATTTGATTGGTATTTGATTTTAGATTAGTATCACTATTAGTAACTGATACATTACTTTCCATATCTTTATTAGGCACAGAAAACTCATTAATCAACTTATCAGTAATACTATCACCATATATAGTAATTAAAGCCTCTTTACTAGTTATATTATTTAAAACAGTATCATCTGCAAGCTTAACTATTAGTCTATTTTGAGCTTTTACTTTATCATCTGTTAATGAATTAGCTGCTGAATCAGGATAAAAATCTTTAACCAAAGTATCATTATAAACTATATTTGGATATTTATTACTTGGTTTACCATTCAATATAGGAGCAATATCATCCATAAATGTTAACTGACCTTTCAATACATTTTCCATAGTCATAAGTCTTGTCTTGTACTTTCCTATTGCCTGATCAATATCTTTAGTCATTCTACCTTTATAAAGTAATTCAACATATCTTGTATATTCATTTAGATCATAATATATCATAATATTATTAATAATCAGTCTTAGATTTTCCTCTATTTTTACTCTGTTCATTTCAAAACAAGAAAATGTTTTAAATTCCCTATCTTCAGCTAAAACTCTATTACCATCAGGAATAATAGCATAATAATTACTACCATCCTCCAATTTATATCTGGCATAAACTAAATTATCTACCTGTTTAAATTCCTTGTCAATTATTTGATCATTTATCTTATCAAACAAATTAAAATCTTTCTGTTTGGTAGTCGCCACTTCAATAGCCTTATTTTCTCTATCTTTGGCAAGCAGTCTTTTTTCTTCATCTAGTAATTTAGTCAAGGTAGCTAACTGCACATTTCCTTGTTCAACTAATGACTTTTTATATAATTCAATAATTGGTAATAGGTCACCATCTATTCTTGTATCTGCTTCAACATATGCCTTATCTATTTTCATAAATAAATCATTTACACCTGATACTAACTGAGCTAATTGTTTTTTCTCCTCATTATGACTAACACTTTCAATTAGTGTCTTGTGTGCTTCATTATACAGTAAGAAGTATTCTTTAATTATCTCTTCAAGATTTGAACTTGTTTTATTTTTTTCTCTTTCTTCTAACAGTTTTGACTTAGTTTTATACTTTTCTTGTTCTTCTTTGCTAATTATATCTTCACCATGAATTATTAATTGATTAAAATAACCATTCATTTGTAATAAATAATTAGAAAGAGTTTCAACATAACTAGATTCCAAAGAGTTATTATTTTTTGTTAAAAAATCATTAAGCTCCTTAACTTTATCTTCTGTTAAATATGATGGTGCCGTTAACCTAAGTGATTCATTATTCCCTTGGTCTAATAATAATGTTAATCTTCCCATCTAATTCACCTACCCTTATTCTAATAAGAATTATATCATATATTTTCTTTTAGTGAAAGCAAAAAATGAGATTAACATAAATCTCACTTTTTAATTAAATATTATATTGTGTAGTTTTTACTTCATTAGTTGCATTATCAATAACTTCTACTCTCCAACTATTGTCTTTAGCATTGAATACTGGAATTGCATTCATACCTCTTGTATTGTAATTGATAACTTGATCAATTGCTTGATCTTGAGTCAATTTTGCCACTGTTTGCTCTACTGGAGCTACTTCATCTGTTACTGTCTCATCCACTTGATAAGTAGTAACATCTGTATCCTCTTGAATAGTAGAGTTATCTTCAGTAATATTTGTATCATTTATTGAATCAGTAGATGAAACTGTTCCTTCATAAACTGGTTCTTCTTCTGTTACCACACTCTCCACATCAGGAGTAGTCTCTTCAACCACATCGGTAGATGGTGCTTCATAATCCTCTTCAGACTCAATTATTCCATAATCCTGACTAGAAGTATTATCTTCAACTGTTGGAACTTCTTCAGTAGTAGTATCAACAGAATCAGAACTTCCTTCTATTGTAATATCACTTACACTTCCATCGATAATATCTGTACCATCAATTTTATAATCATCATCTATTTGCCAATCATCTGGTACTTCTGCATAGCCACCATTATTGATAGCATCATTCATAGAATTAGCTATATCTTCTTCACTTTCCGTTATTTGACTATCATCGACATTAGAATCACTATTATCAGAATTGTTATCATTAGTATCTTCATTAGTTCCTTCATCAGATTCGATAATTTGATCTGCTATAGAACTGTCCGAAGAAGTATTATTGTCATTTTGATTATTATTTTCTGTCTCCCAAGATGGATTTTCTACTGGCGTTTCTTGCGTATATTCAAAATTATCATCAGTAGTAGTATATGTAGGAACAGTTGCTTCACTAGTATCAGTATTATCAGTATTTATATTATTGTTACTATAAACATTTTCATCGGTAGTAGTAGGTGCTACAGCCTCTGGTTTTGCAGTTGCTACTGGTGCTTCCGTCACAGTAGGAGTAGGTGTTACTTCTTTAACCTTTTTAGGTAAAGTTTTCTTAATTTTATATATTCCTGTATCTCTTATATTTCTTTCATCATCAATTACATATAAATCATCTTGTTCTAAATCAAGTGCTATTTGTCTAGCATACATCTCATAACTTGGAGTAATACTTTCCTTAACTTCAATTGATGATAAAGCTTTATTAATATTTTCTTTTACAGTGTTTCGATAAGACTTACTTAAACGTTCCATTTTATCAGCAGAAGGAATATTATCATAACCACAGTCCTTAGCCCTATCATAAAGGTTTCTTACTAACGGTACAACAGCTACATATTTGGAATCACTTCTAAGTAATGTTCCTGGATTATAATCTTCACTATCCATATTGAAATCACTTTTTATTTGGCTGAAAATATTTTCTGCTTTAGCAATTTTTTCATTGTTATTTTCTGTACTATTCAAATCAATAATCATATCTTCATATTTTTGATAAAATTCTTGACGTTCTTTACCTTTTAATGTCTTAGCAAAACCAGTTGACTTTACTTGAACTGTTGCTAATTGTTTTAACTGATCAGTTGTTTTTAAATAATCTTTATATAGTTCATCACTATTCCAATGAGTAGAAACATTATCAGCAAAATTTCCAAACTCACTACCCAACATAGCCATTTTAAAGGCTGTATAATTATCAGTATCTAAGCCTAGCCTACTATTTTTATTAGTATCAGCATAATTTTTAGCTAGTTTATTAAATGACTGAAGATTTTTCTTAAAATTGTTCATATAGTTTTTAGTTGTCTTACAACTTTGATTTAAATATGTTTGGAATGTAGGTAAATTAGTAACAGAATTACTATCAGAAATATTATTTTCTTCTGCGGTAGGGTCTTGATCAATATATTCAATTGGATCATCATTATCAGTAACTGATTGTACAGTAACAAGATCCTCACTAACTCCTTTTTTACTACAAGCTTTAATACCGGTAATTCCTAAAACTGCTATAGTTGCTATAGCACCAATTCTAATTGCCAATTTTTTGATACCTTTTAATTTTAGGCTTTTTAACTTTTCTATTATTGGGTGTCTTTTTTCTGTATCAAAATCTCCCATCTCATCTTCATCTGTATTTTCATCACCATCATTAGAATTAGGATTTGGATTAGAATTAGCATCTTCACTTACTGGAGTAGGATTAGAATTAGTATCTTCGCTTACTGGGGTTGGATTAATTACCTCTTCATAATTTATTTTAGTATCATCTAAAGGCACTATTAGACTAATTCCAAACTTTTCATTAAAATTATTAATTTCATCAGTTTTATAGCCATATTTTTTTGCTAATTCTTCTCTGAATTTTTTATTAGGAACTTGTAAATGTAATTTACTACTATTTTTTAACTCTTCCGTAGTATATATTTCATTATTGTAGGCAAACTCCTTTAACTCTTCTAAAGCAGTATTATACTCTTTTTCAAATTGAAGACATATCCCATCATCGGTTCTTTTAACAATACAATATAAACATATTACGTTACCATTCTCATCTGTCTCATGAAATTGATAATATTCTAAATACTTTTTTGTAATACCATAAAAATGATTATTCATAATTATTCCTCCTAATTTGCTTCCTTTTTATTACCAGTCATTTTATAGCCAGCTTTTAAAAGGGATTGATCATTTTCACTACTCCATTTTGTATCAGTAATACCGGGAGTATAAGTTCTTGTTCTTGTCTGATAGTAACTAACTGTGGCAACAACATTTTGACCTAAAGCTGTTTTTCCAATAACTTCTCTTCTAGTACTTATTTTTATTTCTTTTAAACAATTACTATCAGTGGCTCCACAAGTAATTTCTTTATATCTATTACTATTCTTTGCTTTACCAGACCAAGGTGTCCACTTAGAAAATACACCAGCAGTAGTTTTTTTATACTCATAAATATAATTAACAGTGCTAGAATTTGTATCAGAAGAATTAGATGTATCATTAGTATTATCAGTTGTATCTTCTGTTTTACTTGTATCAGGTGTTTCTACTTCATCATCTGATGTATCACTAGAATCTGATTTAGTAGTATCTGGTACTGTATTATTATTGGTAGTATCAGTTTTACTAAGATCTTTTTCACATACTTCTGTAGTACAATATGAATAGCTTCCAAGTTTAGTTAAAACATAATCTTCTTCATTACTACACTTTAATTTTACTTTTAAAATATACTCACCATTATCAGAAGTTATTTCTGAATAACTCTTTGTAACATCACAAGCTTTACCATTTTTATCAGTAAAAGGTGTAAGCATCTTTTTACTAATCATCTGACGTAAAGTAATCACTTCTTTATTATTATCGGTTGGTAAATTAGCTTTTTTACTATAATAATTAATACTTGCCTTCTTCATAGCTGTTAAATTTTTTTGAAATACTTTTGATGAAGAATTTTCTTGCTTACTAGTCTTGGGACTAATAAACTTTGGAATCAACCAAATAAGAAACAATGCAAAAATTACAATTATAATAAACTTTAACAAAAAGTCTCTAAATGGAAATGGTCGTTTATCATATTCTTCTGTATACATAAGAATCCCCCTTCTCTCTATGTCGGCTCATATTATACCTCTTTTTTCTCATTTTGTCAACCTATCAGGCTCTATAACTACTATTGTACAACCAGGATTCATAAAGTCAAGTTTATATTCTTTAACTCTTCTATCCTGTTTGAGATAGGTTGCTACTTCCTTTCTTAATATGCCAGTTCCAATACCGTGAATAATTACCCCTTTATCTTCTTTTAATCTTATTAAATCTGTTATAAATTCATCAACTGTAATCTTTGCAGTAATTCTATCCATTCCATGCAAGTCAATACTTCTAATACTTGAAAGATACATAACTACTCCTTTCTTTTATATTATAACTAAAATTCAGGAAAATTAACAGTGTTTTAAAAAAATATGTTATAATACATTAAGGTGATAGTAATGAAGAAGAAAAAAGAAAAGAAAAAATTAACGAAGAAAGATAAAATAATTTTAATATTGATAACTATAATATTAGGAACGGGAGCATATTTTTTAGGTGCTAAACTGACAAAAGATTATTTAGATAAAGAAAATGAAAAAGCTAATAAAATAGATTTTTCTGAGATGACTAAATTAGAGACAATTGAAAATATTAGTTTAAAAAAGTTAATTACAAGTTATAATAAAATTTTAAAAGAAAAAAATTTAGATAAATACACTATTAAGCAAGATAAAATGGAAAAAAAAGATAGTTTTTATGAGTATACCACTAATAATATAACTTATGTTTTTCAAGTCACTAACAATAGTGTTGACATAATGTCTATTTATTATAAAGAAGAAAATGATGAGGTAAAAGAAATTATCAAACTAGCTATAAAAGCTAACAATGATAATTTAAGTGATGAAGATATCAACATGGTTTATGATAGTGTTATCAGAACAAGAAATAATAAAGAAGAAAACAATTCCAAGACATCCGAATATTTTCAATACAAAGGATTAGAAACTAGCCTAAAGGAGACAATTCTTACTGATAAGAGTCTTTACCAGTTTAGAATAGGAAGAATTACAGAATAGTTAATTATAATTATTCTTTTTTTTATGTCTTCATACATTATATAGAAAGGAAGTATACTTATGTCTAAGAAATGTTTAAAAAACTGTTATATTCTAGGACCTACCGGACCTAGAGGTTTATCAGAAACTATTAATGTTCGTTCAACATTTACTACTGATGAAGGTAATGCTAAAGTAATTGATATAACCGGAGGACCTAATCACCTTTTAGACTTTTATATTCCAAAGGGTAAAGATGGAACTGGTATTACCTTTAAAGGTACTTATGCTACACTTGATGAGTTATTAAGAAATCATCCTACTGGTAATGTTGGCGATAGCTATTTAGTAAATGGAAATTTATTCATTTGGAGTGATAATGATAAGAAATGGATTGATGCTGGGAAAATAGAAGGACCAAGAGGACCACAAGGTGAGCAAGGTGCAACTGGCCCAACTGGTCCAAATGGTAGAGAACAACTTGGTATAGTTTATTTAGCCACTTTTGAAAATGGCACAAGTGAAGGAATTTCTGTTTTAGAAAATGAAAGAGTACCCATATCTAGAAAAGAACTAGATAATCAAAATATTTTAACATTAGATGAAAGAGAAAACTTAATTTATTTTACAAGAATAGGTGCTTATAAAGTATCAATTGTTCTTTATGGTTATTGTAAATTAAGTAGTCAATCTTTTGATGAGAACAAAGATTTTATCTCTATTGGACTAAGACAATTAAACACTGATAATATTTATGTAGGAGCTAGTCAGTGGATTTATAATGAGAAAACTCTTCCCGTAATAGCCCAAGGAATTATTACAGTAAATGATAATAAAACGCCTTATGAACTAGTTAATCTTTCTAAAAAGACTATTTACTTAAAAACACCAGATATAGCAAACATAAATACTAATTCTTATTTTGCTAATGCCCCTGTTACTATTATTATTGATGAAATTAACTCTAAGAAAAGCTAAAAGAGCATTACTGCTCTTTTATTTTGATTTTTTCTAATTTTAATAGTTCTTTTTTATTATTAAGTCCTTCCACTATAACCAGTTAAATTACCATTCTTACCAATTACTCTATGACAAGGTATTATTAAACAAATAGGATTAGCTCCTACTGCTCCACCTACTGCTTGACTAGACATCTTAGAAATATTATTATTCTTAGCTATCTCATCTGCTATATCTTTATAACTAACAGTTTTACCATAAGGTATTTTAAGCATTATATCAGTAACTTGTTTTCTAAACGGCGATAAATTATCAAGTTTATATAAGGGGAGTAAAGTTAGTGCTATTCCCTTTAAAATATTCATCTAACCATAAGCAAGTATCTTTAAATATAGGTAACTCTTTATAAATTAAATTATCTTTATGCTTCTCCTCATCACTTGATCCTTCAAACCAAAGTCCTGTTAAATACTTTCCATCACTAGACATAAACATATCACTAAAGTTAGCTGGTGTTATATATTTATATTTATACATTAAAATTCTTCCTTCTAGTCATGGTATATTCTTTTTTATATACTTTTCTTAACCTTTCTTTATTAGGAAATATACCTATAGTACTTAAAGCATCATCAGTTAAAGAAGCTATTAAAGTAGGAATAGGTAATGAACACACATGTTTCAGCCAAGCTTCCTTTATATCTATATTTTCTTTAAGCCTAACTATTATTTCATCTTGATTAGTTGCAATATCATATAAAGAAAAATCATTTTCTTTTATAGTTGTTAAATATGAAACATTCATCATCTCTAAACTTTCTTTAATAGACTTTCTATATTCCAAGTACTCATCAAATGATAATATATCTTTATTAGAATACTGTTTTTGATAAAGTAATGAAATAGCAATAACATCAATTTCAAAATTTTGTTTTTTCATAACAATTCATTCCTTTCTTTTAGAAAAGATTATACCAAAAAAAGTTCCCATTTAGAAACTTTAATTTTTTAGGCCAATTCTATTAAATGGAAAGATAGTTAAAGATGTTTTCCCTTCTATTTGACTTTTCTTAACAAAGCCAAACATTCTTCCATCATATGATCCTCTTCTATTATCTCCCAGTACTAAATAAGAGTTCTTAGGAATCTTACCACTTTCATAATCAGCGGTATCAAGATCTTTTATATTTTCTTTTACCTTTTTACCATTAACATACAAGGTATTATCACGGTATTCTATTTTTTCTCCCGGTAAGCCTATCACTCTTTTAATAACTTTTTCATCTTCAAGATCTACTACTACAATATCAAATCTTTTAGGATTTTTAGTATAATAAGCCATTCTATTTAAAATCATAATATCTTTAGGATGAAGAGTTGGTACCATACTAGTTCCATTAACTCTTATCGGAGAGACAATAAAACTCTTTATTAAAATAACCACAACTAATATTATTATATACGGTATTAATTCTTTCATTTTTTCCATATTTTCACCTAAGCAAAAAAAGTAGACTAATCTACTCTTCTGTTACTTTCTTTTGTTTTTGTCCACGTTCTTTGATTTTGTATTGACCAACCATTCCTTTTAAGAATGTTAGTTTAGCTCTATGAACGCGACCACGACGTACTACTGTAATCTTATCAATCTTTGGAGAATGAATTGGGAAAATTCTTTCTACTCCTACTCCAGATGACATCTTACGAACAGTAAATGTTTCAGAAACACTACCACCACGTCTTGCAACAACAACACCTTCAAATGCCTGAATACGTTCTCTTTTACCTTCTTTGATTTTTACATCAACACGAACAGTATCTCCAACTCTAAATTCAGGAATTTCAGGATTAATTTGTTTTTCATTGATTTTGTCAATAATATTCATCGTCTATTCCTCCTAACTATAACCAGTGTTCATATATAATATGTAAAGCGGAACACTTTCTTTTGACGGTATTTATTATAGCAAATGTTTTTAGAATGTGCAAGAGGGTAATTTTAGCCTACTGAGAAAAAGTTTATCGGAATATACAAAAAAAGAAAAGAAAGATTTATTTACACTACCACCTCTTTTATCTTCTATTAATTTTTTTATTAATATACTTTTGTTTAGCTTGTTTTTTATTTGTAGTAGCAACTTTCTGTATTTTTTGTGAAGTATTAAAATTTATTTTAGGACTATCTAAATACTCATTTACACATCTTATAAGATCTTCTAATATATGAAATTTATTATCAGTACTCAAATTTTCATAATCTTCATAATTATCTTTTAATACTCCTTTCATAATATTTTCTATATCATCTTCACTTCCAAAAAAATATACTTCTCTTGGCAGAAAAAATTCATTTAATAAAATATAGGAAAATGTAAAATCTTCAATAGTATTCATTTTTTCTTCAATTAGTAATTGGTCATATTCTTCTATAAATAGATCTGTATCAGTATCAGTTAATTTTTCAGGAAAAAATAACATTTTATTTAAATTTTCACAAGTACCAAACGGATAGAATGAACCTAGATGATAATTAAAACGTCTAATACCCTCACTAAAAGACTCTTTTTTTTCATCATAGTAACTTTCATATTCACGAATTTGTTCTAATAAATCATTTTTTAATTCATCTAGTTCATTTTTATTTAAATAAGAAATATTATTAATTGCTTCATGTAAGTTTATTTTAAAGTTAAAGTAGTTATCAAATGTTTCATTTAAGCTTCTAGATACTTTTTTATTCTTTTTAGTTTGTAATGTTTCTAAAAACTTATCATATATTTTTAATTGATTAAAAAATGATAATCCTAAATAGTTTTCTTCAATATTATTTTTCATAGTAATCCCTCCAAAGTTTTTCTTAATATTATAATTGTTTTTTTTAACATTGTCAAACTAATTTTGACAGAATAGAAAAAGGGCAAAAGCCCTTTATGTGTTGTATAATAAACGATACATGTCTAATTATTTTTAGTTGGTTCATAAACTGATCCCACAAACCAAACCTCTCCACTATTTTTATCTCTTATTAAGAATAAATATGGTTTATCAAAAGTGATATTAACTTCTTCTACTGGAACATCAAATAAATGTTCATAACCACAACCAGCTGCTCCCATACCTCCAGTTGATGTTACTGCTGCTGCTTTTATTCCTTCATTAGAAAACTCTATATTAGCTTTATGTTCTGCTGAATCTATATAGTTTTGACCTGTAACCATATTAGATAAATCTGCCTTTTTCTCATTAAATACTGAAGTGATACCAAGACTTTTTAAATCATCTTTTAATTTTAGTTGATAATCAAAGTTAAATAACGGTATATTACCAGTAATTTTAATTACTTTACCATCCGTAAAGTTTTCACTTTTTATCTCTTTTAAATTCTTAATAATACTATTTATATCAGAACTATCTAACTCTTTTATATAACTATCTAACTCTTCTTGTAAAGGCATAATAGCTACATACTGTAAAGTAGTACCATTATAAGTCTTTAAATCTTTAGCAAAAGCTTTTACTTTATCATCAGTATGTAACATAAAATCAGTTGAAGTATCTACTCTATGATAGTTTTCCTTTAACTCATTAATAAATTTATCTACATATTTATTAACATCTAAATCATCACTATTAGTATTACCACTAGTTCTAATACCACATCCATCATTATCAATAAACTCTTGATATTCACTTGTTATAAGCTTACGAATGTTATCTTCTCCTAAGTCTTTAATAATATCATAATTATTAATAGATGCTCCTATCTTAACTGATTTAGCTATCATACTATTATTATTAAACTGAAGACTTGGATAATTATCTTCTTCAATTAAATCTATATAATCACTATATTTTTCATGATTATAAGCAACATGATACATTTCTTTATAATTTTCCCAAGTAGCTTGTAACCATTTATTCCATTCCATATCAATAGCAAGAGCATTTACTAAGTAGAAGTTATGATAAGCAACTTTTTTATCAAACATATTATTAATTAAACCAAAAGTCTTATCACTTACCCATTTATTTAGATTATCTGGTGTTTCAAAAGAGTCATAGATAACAGAAGCATCATAATCTTTACTTAGTTTATCTGTATAACTTTTCTTTACCTGTTCTTTAAACTTATCTTTAATAAACATAGCATTAGCAAAAGACATATTTTCACTATTTATATATTTCTTAGATTTATAATCTCCAATAACAGCATCTATTTCTTTTTTACTACTACCACTTGCTCCACTACTTAACATTGATAAAGCATATTTTATAGATAGTGGACTATATAACATATTCTTTTTATTATTTTCAAGTTTTAGAAATGATAAGTCAAACTCTTCTAGACCATTAGATGACATCTTATAAGCTGAATAATATTCCTTATTATCATTTTTTATAGTAGTATTTTTCTTTTTATTCTTATTAAGATAACTATAACCAAAAGCTCCTCCCATAATAATCAGTACTAGTATTACAACAAAAACAATTTTTCTTTTCTTTTTCATATAAATCTCCCATCCTTACTTAGAGAATACATTAAATTTATTTAAATAGCAATAATTTTTTATGGTTTAAGTGCTGTTATCGGTAAAATGTGAACTACCCATTGCCTAAAGGTAATGGGCTTCTAAGGAGCTAACGCTCCTATTTAAGAAGTTTGATATTTAAGTTTCCACCTAAGCAATTAGGCAATCCTTATTCTTATGGGCGTGTCCACTTCGCCCCTACCGTATAGGATATTCATATCCACAACGCTACTTTTACGCATAATATTCAACGCACCATTTATATCTGCATTGAATGTTTTACCATTTGCCGTTTCGTATAGACCACGATGTACTCGATTACCGCTAAATTCATATTCTTTAGGATTATCGTTATTATAGACAGGAATGTTATCTCTATCCCAAAAACTTGCTTTTGAAGTGTAAGATTCTTCCTGTTCTACATAAGTGATACCATTAAGTTCACACATATATGCCAACTTATCTCTAAGGCGGCCGTATGGTATATTTACAAAGTTTTGATTATTTTGCTTACCGATATGACTGCTTTTTTGGAAAGTCACATTGTAGCCTGCTATAAGAGTGCCTATATCATTATTAATACAGTAATCTATAATCATACGAGCTGCTTTGTTCATATAATCATTAACCTTATTGTTGCAGTTCCTGGCATAGCTTTTTGCCTGTTAGTAGGCTTTTTACCAAAGTGCTGCTTATCCTTAATAGATTGCAAACGAGCATTTTCTTTGTTAAACCACTGATTTATGGATTTAAGCCTTCTTCCATCAACAATGAATGACTTACCAGTACTTGATACCGCCGTTACAAGATTATTTACACCAAGGTCTAATGCAAGTGCATTTTGTGTGTTTAGATTTCTTCGAATACATTCAGTTTCATATATATACTGAATCTCAAAGTACCTTGCATTTGCCTTTGGTAAAATGCGAATCTCTTTAACTTTCTTATCAAGTAATACAGGTGGAATGGTAATCTCCACAACCTTATGCGTTTTTTTAAAGTTGTTTGAAAATGGAAGTATTAACTTATTTCCATTAAGTCTCACAAAACCTATGACAAGTGTTGTATATCCGTCTTTTGGAAGATAACGTGGCAACTTACAATCCTTAAAGGAATATTTACCTTGTTTTGCAAGTTTTATCAAACCAAAGAATGATTTAAAACTACCATCAACCTCTTTAAGTATTTGTTGGGCCATATTTGAGTTTAATTCTTTGTAATTAGGACTGCTTTTAAGAAGCGTATAGTTCTTCTCATACTTCAAGAATTTATCCTCTGTAAAGTAATACTGCCGAACATTATATATGGCTTCGTTAGTAAGATTTTTAGCTATATAGCAAAGTTCCTTAATTGATTTGTAATCTTCCTTAGACAGATGTTTTATCTGCTGTTTTACAGTAAGATACATGTATTGTCCCTCCTTCGTCAGATTTAGAGAAATTCCCTATGTATTATTATTCTGATCATTTTACCAAGGAATAAAATTATCAGTATAATATATATTTCGTGGTCACTTACATTCCACCGCCTAAAGGTAGTGGGTTTTACGCTCTAAGTTATAAAGTCCATTATCAAAAGGTACTTTCTTTTCTTCTGCTAGTTCTTTATTAAATAACAATTGTATTTTAGAAAAATTTTTTTAAACCATTTAACAGTTTCTTTTCTCACTTATCTTTTCAAAAATCTTCTAACCAAACTTAATTGTTTATATCTATCATAAATACAATCATCATTTAAATCTATTAATTCATCTAAATACGGAACTTGACCAATAGGATTATTTCTATCAACTAACATATTTGCATACATTTTTGCATTTTCAAGAGTTGTTATTTTATCAGATAATTTATGATATTGTTTTTTAGTTAAATATTGAATTTCTTTAGCATATATTAAATAATAAAATGAAATAAACATTGATATTCTATCTAAATTAGGTGACAATAGAATTTTTTCATCCCTGTAATCAATAAAAAATCTCTTCATTAATATAGATATAAATGGTGATATATGTTTATCGTAACTACATCCGTCTAAATCACAAAATGCTACATTTCCATTATCATTAACTAGGATGTTTTCGAAGCTTAAATCTTGACATATTATATTATTACTATGAATTGTTCTTAATGTTTTACTAGCTTTTAAAGCATAATCAAATAATTTTTTACTATCTACATATCTAACTGAAAATTTATCGGATAATGGTATTGAATTATGAAAATAATCCATAGTATATCCTTGCAATTTTTCCCCTTTGACAATCAATTTTTTTGGTAATAATACATTGTTTATTCTTATTCCATCCATATCAAGAAGTTTTTTATACAACAATTCTTTTTCATCGTCATATAGTCCATCTAAAATTTTAAAACATACATTTCCATCTCTATATAGCGTAGCTTTTGTTCCTTGATGTTTTAATTTTTGTAAAGAGTGAAAATTAATATCATTTAACTTTATTTGTTCCATAGTTATTTTCTTAACTCCAATCTATTCATATCTTTATCGATTTTTCTAACTACATCATCACATTTTATTTGCTCTTTAAAATGGCTAGTTTTATTTATTAAAGTTTTTTGCTCTACATTTAGATAAAGTCTAAAACATATCCTTTAAGTACTTTCATATGACCACCTCAAATTCATTAGAACATAGTGTATCATATAAAACAAATGTTTGCAATAACTATTTAAAACTTTTTATAACTTTACTATTATTGAAGTTTTGCTTTAATCTTTTCGTGGTGGGTTTAGTTTTAATGAACCCACTTTTCTTTCAGCAATAATCTAAACGCACTTTCCTTATATATAGAAAAAGAAAGACTATTCATCTTTCTTACTAATCATTCTAACTAAAGCTTTATTCTTAAAACTTAAACATTTAATAACTTTATTCATTGTCTCTATATTCATGTCCCTAATAAGATCAATATAGTGATCACAAAAGTCATGATATAAATTAAGATCAGTTACAATACTATTAACCATTGCTTCTTTATAATCTGTCTTCATCACTTCGGAAGATATCCACACCTTTTTAATTCTTTCTAAATCTTTAACATCTACTACTAAGTTATTTAACTTTTCATTTAATAAGGCTAGATAACCATCTTCATCTAAAACATCAGCTTCTACTATAAAGGTTAAAATATCTCCTGCTTTATCAAAACTATAACCATCAGCCATAGCTAAATTATTATTTCTAACTTTTTCTTGAAAGATAGAAGTATTTCCAAAATTAATAGATAAAAGCATATTTAAGTATAAGTCTAGTATCATATCCTCTTTAATAGGAAAACTATCACGTTTCATTTTATAACCAATACACAACTTTTCTCTTTTAACATCTTTTACGATAGTTTCTTCTTCTTTTGCTACTTCTATTTTTTCATGAATTACTTTCTTTTTTACTTTACTATTTTCTTTAGTAAAACCTAATTTATTAAACTTGCTATTAACAAGAGGAATAACTTCATCCACATTAAATACTCCTCCTATTACTAAAAACATATTCTCTGGTCTATAAAAAGTATTATAGCAGTCATATAATAATTCCTTAGTAATATTTTTAATATCTGTATCTTTCCCTGCTACTGGGTATTTCAAAGGATATTCATGATACAAGTTATTAGCTAGAGTATAAAACGTTTGATAATCAGGATCATCTTCCCGCATATGTATCTCCTCTGTAATGATTCCTTGTTCTTTTAAGACATTATCATCAGTAAAATAAGGCGTTAAGACAAAGTTTAACAACTCTTCTAAGTTTTCCTTAAACTTCTTATTACCAGATACGACATAACAAGTTGTATCATAATTAGTAAAAGCATTTACATAACTTCCAGTTGAAGCATAAAATTCAAAAGGAGCAGGATCTTTTTCCATCTCAAAACATTTATGTTCTAGGAAGTGAGCTATTCCATGCGGAAAATCAACCATTTTCTTTTTACCAACTGGTTCAAAACTATTAGTTAAAGCTCCATAATAAGTACCAAAGTTAATAAAATAGTTTTTCTTCTTAGAATTATCATCTGGTAATAAAATAACATCTAACCCATTAGCAAGCTTTTCTCTATAGTAATAAGTATCAGTTCCTTTTATCTCAATTTTCTTCATTATTTACCCCCTTTAAACAAAATACTGTATGAATAGAAACTTTATTAGCTACAGCTAGTATCTCCTCTTTTGTTACCATTAACATCTTTTCTCTTTTAGTCTTAAAGTCATCTACTCCTAAGACTTCCATCATATAGTAACAATCAATTATCTCAAGGGGACTTTCTAACATATCATCTAAAGCAGTAGTAAAATACTCTTTTGCTTTTACTATATCACTATCCGTAAAGTCACCCTTCTTTAATTTTTTAATTTGTTTTTTAATAAGGTCTAAAGCCTTATCTTCTTTATTAGGTGTTACACCTGATCTAATTAGTATTAAATCATCACACTTATTAGGACTACTTCCTATATAGTAAGCAAGAGAAGATTTCTCCCTAACCTCTTGAAATAGTAAAGAGTTTTCTCCCCCACCAAGTATTATATTATATAGTGTTAATGGATAATTTCTTTCATATAAAGTTAAATCTTTTAAAGATAAGGCTATTGCTAACTGACTTTGTTTTGCATCTACTAATTCTTCTACATACTTAGTTTTCTTTCTTTCACATACATTTAAATGTAAATCATCATTTTTCTTTTTAAAAGTATTAATATTAAAGGTATCTTCTACCATTTCTTTAACACTATCTACATCTATATCCCCTAATACAAATATATCAATCAAGTCATGATTAATCATATATAAGTAATAGTCATATAAATTTTCTTTAGTAATCTTTTCTAAGTCTTCTAAATATCCTACCTGTCTAATAGAGACACTACTATCTTTATCTATTTCATCTAACAGTCTAACAGTAGCATATCTTGCTTTATCATCTTCTAAACTTTCAATATTAGACTTCATCCTTGAGTATACTACTTTAAAATCATTTTCCGTAAAAGCATTATCTATAACATTAGGATTTAATAAAATAGACGAGAAGAAAGAAAGACACTCTTTAAAGTTTCCCTCTTCTGTATATTTATCATTTAATACTTTTAAGGTATATACTGTATCAAAGTAATTACCTAATCTTCTAGATCTACAATTAACTGTAGCAGCATATAAATCCTGGGCTTTTAAAGTCATCTCTCTTCTAGTAGGATAATCTTTACAAGATAAAAATAGCATATCATTTAGAAAGTTTCTTTTAGTAACTATATTTTTATCTATTCTTTCTCTAAAGTAAATCTTTACAGTTATAGTTTTATAGTTATTAGTCTTAATAAAGTGTAAATTATAAGAACCTAAATCTTTTTTTGTATATTGCATATTATCACGTATAATCAATCTATAGAAATATTAATTAATTTCTTATTAATTGATCCCTTTCTATTTATATTTTTGTTTT
>CAKPPW010000026.1 GCA_934177995.1 uncultured Bacilli bacterium | reverse complement strand
AAAGTCAGGTTTAGCAAATAGTAATTATTATCTATATAATGGAAAGTACTTCTGGACGCTTTCTCCGTCTTACTTCTTTTCTTACTACTCGCATGCTTACGTTTGGTTTGTGTTGTCTTCAGGAAGCTTGTATCCGTGGTATGACGTGACTAATTCTGCTGGGGTCCGTCCAGTGATAAGTATAAAAAAAGATGTAACCATATCTAAGGGAGATGGAAGCTCACTGAATCCATTTGTATTATCAGGTAATTAATATTATCCTGCACTTATAATTCATATATCTATTCAATAGAAAATTTATTATATCAATGCAACCTTTCTTTAATACTTAATGATTTATATAAAATATTATTTATAATTTATCTAGAATAATAGCATATTTTTTACTAGTAAAAGAGTAAATAAAATTATATAATATAAGTAGATATAGAAAAGAGTTGATATGATGAAAAAAATTATGGATGGTAATGAAGCTTGTAGTTATGTAGCTTATAACTTTACAGAAGTAGCAGGAATTTATCCGATAACACCAGCATCACCTATGGCAGAACTTGTTGATAAATGGGCAAATGAAGGAAAGAAAAACTACTTTAATCAAAGTGTTAAAGTAGTAGAAATGGAAAGTGAAGCAGGAGCTGCTGGTATGGTTCATGGCTCTTTACAAGCTGGATGCTTAACTACTACCTTTACAGCTAGTCAAGGACTTTTATTGATGATACCTAATATGTATAAAATAGCAGGGGAAATGTTACCTTGCGTTATTCATGTAGCTGCTAGAAGTCTTGCTACTCACGCTTTGTCTATTTTTGGTGATCATCAAGATATATATGCCGCTAGAAGTACAGGTTTTGCTTTTCTAGCAGAGAGTTCACCACAACAAGTAATGGACCTTACCGCTGTTAGTCATTTAGCAGCTATTAAAGGGAGAATCCCTTTTCTAAACTTCTTTGATGGTTTTAGAACTAGTCATGAACTACAGAAAGTAGAAGTAATTGATGTTGATAAAGTTAAAAGATTAGTAGATAAAAAAGCTTTAGCAGAGTTTCGTGAGAGATCACTTCATCCAACGCATCCAGTAACTAGAGGAACTAGTGAAAATGATGATATTTACTTTCAAGCGACTGAGGTTAGAAATAAATACTATAATCAACTACCTGATATAGTAAATGATTATATGCAAGAGATTAATAAAATAACCGGTAAAAATTATGCACCCTTTAATTACTATGGAGCTGTAAATGCTACTAAAGTAATTGTAGCGATGGGAAGTGTTTCTGAAACTATTAAAGAGACAGTTGATTATTTAATAAGTAAAGGAGAAAAAGTTGGCTTTGTTGAAGTACATTTATATAGACCATTCTCTAGTAAATATTTCTTAAAGAGTATTCCTAAGACCGTTGAGAAAATTGCTGTACTTGACCGTACTAAAGAACCAGGTAGTAGTGGTGAACCATTATATTTAGATGTAGCTAGTATTATAAAAGATGTTAATAAAAAAATAAGTGTTGTAGGGGGTAGATATGGATTATCTAGTAAGAATACAACACCTAGTATGATAAAAGCTATTTACGATAATATGGATAGTCTAAGACATAATTTTACTATTGGTATCGAAGATGATGTTACAAACTTAAGTATTTCTTATGACAAAAACTTTAATCTAGTTATTCCTAATCAGACATCTTTTAAAGTCTTTGGTTATGGTAGTGATGGAATGGTATCTGCTTGTAAAGACTTTATGAAAATAACAGGAGATGCAACTGATGCTTATGTTCAAGGATATTTCCAATATGACTCTAAGAAAAGTGGAGGAGTAACAATAAGTCATTTAAGATTTAGTAAGAATGAGATTAGATCAACTTACTATGTTGATAAGGCTAAAGTAGTAGTATGTACCGAAGATGCTTATCTTAAGAAATTTGATGTTATGTCATCAATTGAAAAGAATGGTACTTTTATACTTAATACTAGTAAAAGTAAAGATGAACTTAATACTTTATTTACCAAGGAGATGGTTAATTATTTAAAGAGTAATAATATAAAACTATATATAGTAGATGCTAATAAAATAAGTGGTAATCTTGGACTTGGTAATAAGATTAGTTCTATTATGGAAAACTTAATGTTTAAGTATGGACATGTAATTGACTATAATTATGCTAGTAGTAAAATGAAAGAGAAACTTATTGAAAGATTTAAAAATAAAGGTAATAACTTAGCGGATAAGAATATTAAGGCAATAGAAGAAGGGGCTAACTCTTGTCTATTTATTGAAAGTATCAGTGGTGAAGAGTATGCTAAGGTAGATGATATAGCCGATAGTTTCTTTAAGATAATTGATAAGAGAAAAGGTAATGACTTACCAGTTAGTGCTTTTCTTAATAGGATAGATGGTACAATGGAAGCTGGTTTATCAAAACTTGAAAAAAGAGATATCAGTGAAACTGTTCCAAGTTATAATAAAGATAATTGTATTAACTGTAATTTATGTTCATTAGTATGTCCTCATGCTGTTATTAGACCGTTCTTATTAACAGAGGAAGAAAAAGAAAATGCTCCTGAAACTATAAAAAAACAGTTAGTTAAAACTAGCTTAGGAGAAGGTTATTACTATACAATAGGTGTTAGTTATAAAGATTGTACTGGTTGTGGTTTATGTGCCAATATCTGTCCTGGTAAAAAGAAAGTTAAAGCTTTAGAAATGATTGCTAAGAAAAGACTTGTCAAAGAAGAATTAGAAGCTAATGAATATTTATTTACGGAAATAACAGAAAAGACACCACTACCATTAACAACTATTAAAGGAACACAGTTTAAACATCCTAAGTTTGAATTTAGTGGAGCTTGTGCTGGTTGTGGGGAAACACCATATCTTAAATTAATCACTCAATTATTTGGGGATAGATTAGTAATTGCTAATGCAACTGGTTGTTCATCTATTTATGGAGCAAGTTCACCATCTACTCCTTACAGTATTCCTTGGGCTAATTCTTTATTTGAAGATAATGCAGAGTTTGGTATGGGTATTAAAATAGCCGATGAAGTTAAAAAGAATCAGTTGAAACAAATAATAAGTGAGAACTTATCTAAAGTAGATGAAGAAGAAAAAGAAATTTATCAGGATTATTTGGATAATATTAATATGGAAACAGCTAAGAAACTTTTGGAAGTTATTCCTCATACTAAAATTAAACCTTTAAAATCCTTAAAGAAATATATTACACCAATCTCTTTATGGGCTGTAGGAGGAGATGGTTGGGCTTATGATATAGGTTATAATGGAATTGATCATACACTAGCAAGTGGAGAAAATATTAATATTTTAGTACTAGATACTGAGGTATACTCTAATACTGGTGGTCAAGCTAGTAAATCAAGTAGAGTAGGTGCTGTTTGTAAATTTGCTTCAAATGGTAAAAAGACTGCTAAGAAAGATTTAGCAAGAATCGCTCTAACTTATCCTAATGTTTATGTCGCTTGTATTTCTCTAGGAGCAAGTCCACAAACGACTATTAAAGTTTTAAATGAAGCAGAACAGTATAATGGACCAAGCTTAATTATTGCTTATTCTCCTTGTATTGCTCAAGGTATTCTAAAGGGAATGAAAAATAGTATTGTGGAAGAGAAAAATGCTACAGAGTCAGGTTATTTCCCAATCTTCCATTATAATCCAGAAACTGGTGTTTTCAAGATGGACTCTAAAGCAGATTTTAGTAATTATAAAGAGTTTTTACTAGGTGAAGATAGATATAAATCACTTGATAAATTAAATAGTAATGCTAAAGAATTACTTGATGAAAATTTAGATAATGCTAAAGAGAGATATAATAATTATAAAAATTTAGAAACGAAAGAAAATTAAAAGATTTCCATGATGGATCATGGATTCTTTTATTTTACGAAGTTTAGGAAAATATAGTCAATATTTTTTATATATAATATTATTGAGGTGAGATTATAATAAAAAGAGAAAAGTATTTATCACAAATAATAGATGAATTAAAGGAAAACGGTATTAAAGATGATCATATCATTTATATTAATTTTGAAGATATTAAATATGATATTATATAAAGCTAAACGAGTTTGTTACATCTAAAATAGTTGATAGTGATAAATATTATCTATTTTTTGATGAAATCCAATTAATAACAAAATGGGAGAAAGTTATTAATTCATTTAGAGCAACTTTAAATGTTTCAATATTTATAACTGGTTCTAATTCAAAACTACTTTCAGGAGAACTAGCCACTTTATTATCAGAAAGATATGTATCGTTTTTAATGGCACCATTTAGTTTTAAAGAAGTAGTAGAATTAAAAAAATAAAAATAAAAGAAGAAATAAAAAAAGAGTTTCTAAAATACATACTTTGGGGTGGAATGCCACAAAGATTTCAATTTAATAATAGTGATTCAATGAAAACGTTTTTAACAGATATATTTAATTCTATTGTTTTAAAAGATATAACATTAAGAATGTGACTATTTTTGAAAGAGTTATGGAATATTTAGTAACAAATCCTTCTCAGACTTTTTCTTCTAAGAATATACTAAATGAATTTGCAAAGGCAGAAATACCAATCTCTTCTAAAACAGTATATGATTGTTTAGATTATGCCGAGTCATCAATGTTAATGAGAAAGGCTTCGGAGTATGATATTAGAGGTAAAAGAATTTTATCTAGAAAAGATAAGTACTATCTAACTGATTTAGGTCTTGGACAAGTACTTAATGTAAATAAAAAAGCTCAGTATGGAGCCTATTTAGAAAATATAGTTTATAATTAACTAATATATAGAGGTTATGAGGTAAGTATTGGGAATAACAATGGCAAAGAAATAAATTTTGTTGCAACTAAATATGGTAAGTGTGAATATTATCAAGTATGTTACTACTTAACTGATGAAAATGTTGTTGAAAGAGAATTTGGAGCTTTTAGTGGAATAGATGATAATTATCCAAAATATGTTATATCGATGGATGAGCTTGATTTTTTACAAAATGATATCATTCATAAAAATGTAATCGACTGGTTATTAGATTAGGGACGTTTGTATTCTTTTTTAGTACGAGAAAAGTTAAAATATTAAGAAATTATTCTCTAATTATAGTAATAGATAAATATCTATGATATAAAATGATTGAGAATTTTTTTGTTAGATGCTAATTTTCAAAATGATATACATATTTGTTATCCTTTTTTACTTGTCTGGGAAGAAAGGAGGAATATGGTCAAGACAAAGAAATTTATAAAACCATTATATGATACTACTATAAAGTATTTAGTAAAAAGTACTGATACCAGGTATATCATCTATAGGTTTATTTATTTGGCAACTGGTATAGATCTTAGTGATTATACATTAATAGACAAGAGTTAAATACTGGTAATAATATTAAAGATTACCGCCTTGATTTATTATTTAAGAAAGACTCTACCATTGTTAATCTAGAAGTTAAGAAGAAAACAATATAATTATCTATTTAGATTAGCCTAAAATGTCGGTGATAGTTACAAGTCTAGAAAAGTTATTTAAATAAGTCTAAATAATGCTTACTTTGAAAAGAAAGATGCTAAGTTAGTGACCTATTGTTTTAGAGATAGTGTTTATCATACTAAAAAGATGGCGTGGAAATTTATGATATATATCGGTAACTTTAAAGGCATTAAGTACAATGATAAGAATGGACTTGCTAAACTGTGTTCTATTTTAACCAGTGAGAGTTGGAAGAATTAAAAGAAATAGTAGGAAACTATAAGGAGGAATTAATACTAATGAGTGAACTAGAAAAACTAAAATTAAATGATGAATTTAATGCTTACTATGACTATGAAACAGTTATTAGAAAAGAGAAAAACTCCGAATATGCTAGTGGCAGAGATGATGGACTAGCTGAAGGAAAAAGTTTGGGATAGACTGAAGGCAAAAAACTTGTGCTAACAAAAAAACTATCTATAGCAAAAATAATGCTTCAAGGGAAAGAATCATTAGATAAAATAATGAAGTATACTGGTTCAAGTAAAAAAGAACTTACTATGCTACTATAAGTGCTGATTAGTGGAGACTGCTATAGTCTTTTTCTTTATTACAAAATAATAAAAAAGAAATGTATTTTTAAAGAACATGTAGTATAATAGAGTAATCTTGATTAAATTAGAAGAAAGGGACAATAGTATAGTACTTATTGTGGGTGAAAAGTATGCATTTACCAAGTTATAAAGAAGCAAAAACAACTGATAAGAGAGAATATCAGGAGAAAAACTATAAATTAAAAGAAGAATATAAGAATAAATTTTTAGGTAAGAAATGTTTTTTAAAGACTTATGGTTGTCAGATGAATGAACATGATAGTGAAATAATAACAGGACTATTAAAAGAACTAGGCTTTTCTTTTACGGATGATTATGAAAAAGCTGACTTAATCTTATTAAATACTTGCTCTATTAGAGAAAATGCTCATAATAAAGCCTTTGGTATGTTAGGAAGATGTAAACATCTAAAGGAAGAGAAGAAAGACTTAATGATTGGTCTATGTGGTTGTATGGCCCAGGAAGAGGGAGTAGTTAATAATCTACTTGAAAAATATTCATATCTAAACTTTGTTATTGGTACTCATAATATCTTTGAACTGCCAGATGTTTTAATAAAATCTGTTGAAGAAGGTAAAATACAAGTAGAGGTATACTCAAGAGAAAGAGAATTAGTAGAGAATCTTCCTACTAAGAGAAAAAATAAGTTTAAAGCCTATGTAACTATTATCTATGGTTGTGATAAGTTTTGTACTTACTGTATAGTACCTTATACAAGAGGAAGACAAAGAAGTCGTAAGAAAGAAGAAATATTAGAAGAAATTAAAAAACTAAAAGAAGAAAACTATCAGGAAGTGACTTTATTAGGACAAAATGTTAATGCTTATGGAAAAGACTTGTATGATAATTATTCTATGGCTGAACTTTTAGAAGATGTCGCTAAGATTGGTATTCCAAGAGTAAGATTTATGACTAGCCATCCTTGGGACTTTACTGATTCTATGATAGATGTTATTGCAAAGTATGATAATATAATGCCAAGTGTGCATCTGCCAGTGCAAGCAGGAAGTGATAGAATACTAAAATTAATGGGAAGACGTTATAATATTGAAAGTTATCTAACCTTATTTCATAAGATGAAAGAAAGAATAAAAAACTGTGCTATTTCAACTGATATAATAGTAGGATTTCCAACTGAGAGTGAAGAAGACTTTCAAAAGACTTTAGATTTAGTAAAAGAATGTAAATACGATAATGCTTTCACCTTTATTTATTCCCCAAGAGAAAATACTCCGGCTGCTAAAATGAAGGATGATATTCCACTTAATGAAAAAGAAAAGAGACTATATAAATTAAATGAAATAGTAAATACTTACTTTTTAGAAAATAATAAGAGACTAGAAGGCGTAGAAGTAGATGTTTTAGTAGAAGGTAAATCATTAAAGAAAAATGAAGAATACTTTGGTTATACTGATACTAATAAATTAGTTAATATAAAAAATGGTAATGATGATATAATTGGTAAAATAGTAAAAGTTAAGATAACTGATGCTAAGACATGGAGTCTAGATGGTGAATATGTATCAAGATAAGGAGATAATAGAAAAGACTAAAGAGTTAGTTAAAACTATTAAAGAAGATTCTCTATATAAAGAATATATGGAATTAAGACATGAACTTAAAGCTAATAAAGAAATTAATGATAAAATAGAAGAAGTTAAAAGACTACAAAGAAAGTATGTTAAGAATGATTATCAAGATAAAGAAGTACTAGATAATATTAATACTTTAACTAAAGAATTAGAATCTATTCCCCTATACTATATTTATAGTCAAAAGGAAGAAGAGTTAAATAATAATCTATTGCTAATAAAAGAAGGATTGTCTTCTAGTTTTCATGATATAGTAAAAGAACTGTGATTAGGAACAGTCCTTTTTTAGTTTATAGTTAGCAATTAATAACAAAATACTAATAAATAAAATAATTAATAAATATATAAAAATAGATTTAATTATGTAGGTAGTTAATATTCTTAATAATGATTCTAAAGAAGAAAAATATGGAATAATAAATAAAATTAATAAAGATAAAAGAACACTTGTAATTAAACTTATAGATAAGTATTTTAGGTATTTATACTCCATTTTATTAAAAAATATTAAGACAGTAATTAATAATAAATCAATAATTATAAGAATTATCTTAGTAATACTAGAATACATTATCCTTAAAATAGTTATTTGCATAGTATAATTACTAGTTATTTCTTTAGTAGTAGGTAATTTGTTTGTAATAGCCTTAGAAATACTTGTGAAGCTATCTTTCTTTATAAATAAAAGATTACTACTAAGTACTTCGTTAATATCATCAGTGGTTAAAATAGTAGTAGAATTATTAGTTATTATATAGTCTTTTATATTATTACAAGCTTTTAAAAATAAAACTTTAAAGGAATTAGATTCAACTATTTTATCAATTAAAATAGTAGGAATAGAATACTCCTCCATTGTACTATAAAATTCACTAATTATAATTCCTATTTTATTGTTGCCATTGTCTCTTAAACTTTTTACTTCACCTAATAAGTTGGTATCTTCTAATACACTTTCTAAATTATTATCTTTAAAAATAGGAGTAATACTAAACGATAAAATAGTAATTATTAAAGTGATAGTTAGTAAAATATTAATAATATATTTCATATCATTACCTCCAAGATTAGTTTAACAATTATAATTTAGCTAGTCAATTTAATCTTTATTTAATCTTTCTCTTATAAAATGACACTTGTAAGGAGGAAGTTATGTATATTTTAAAAAATTCAATTACATCTATTAAACGAAATAAGGGAAGAAATCTACTTATTGGACTAATTATTATGGTAATAGCGTCGGCGGTGACTGTTACTTTAGCTATTAATAATACGGCTGCTAGTTTAATTAAAGCTTATAAAGATAAGTATCAAGTAGAAGCTTCTATTACTTTTAATAGAGAAAATATGATGAAAGATTTTAATCCTAGTGACAGGGAAAACTCTAAGAGTGATATGAAAGATAAGTTTTCTCTTGCTAGTAGTTTAACAGAATCAAACATTAAAAATTATGCTGATAGTAAATATGTTAAGAGTTATTATTATACTTCATCAGTTAAAGTTAATTCTAATGATTTAGAAAAAGCAGAGATGAGTTCAAATAATGATATGCCAGAGCAAAGAAAAGATGAAGATGATTCTTCAAGCTTTGAGATTAAAGGTTATTCATCATATGATGCGATGAATGAGTTTATAAGTGGTAGCTATAAAATAACAGATGGAGAAATATTTACTGATTTTGATAGTAATAATTGTCTTATTAATAGTGAACTTGCTATCATTAATAATTTAAAAGTAGGGGATACTATTACTTTTACAGATGATAATGATAATACCTATCAATTAGTAATAAGTGCTATTTTTGAAGAAACTAGTAGTGATAATAATAAATCCATGTTTTCTAACTCAGCTAATACTATTATTACAAGTAGTAACTTTATTAATAAGATGAGTACTACTAATAGTGAATTAACAGTATCAATTAATCCAACTTTTATTCTAACTAGTAAAGAGGTAGTAGATAAGTTTAGTAGCGAGTTAACTAGTAAAGGATTAGATGAAAACTTAATGGTTACTACTAATCTAGAGACAATTGATGCTTCAGTTAGTACTATTTCTAATGTTAAGACTTTTGCTATTACTTTTCTAATAATTACTTTAATTATTGGAGCAGCTGTCTTACTAATAATCAATATGATTAATATAAGAGAAAGAAAATATGAAATAGGCGTACTAAGAACAATTGGGATGAAAAAGTCTAAAGTGTGTTTACAGTTTATCTTAGAGCTATTAATTGTTGCCCTAGCTTCACTTTTACTAGGAGCCGGAATAGGATCACTTGCTAGTGTACCAGTTTCTAATAAGCTACTAGAAAATGAAATAGCAGCAAGCAAGAGTGAGAATAATAATATTAGAGAAAACTTTGGTAAGAATGATAAGTTTAATGATAGGAAATTTAGTGGTGTTGCTAATGTAGAAGCTTTTGATAGTATTAATGCAACAGTAGATGTTAAAGTTTTATTAGAGTTACTAGCAATTGGTTTATCTCTAACTTTAATTAGTTCTATTAGTGCTACTGTTAGTATTCAAAAGTTTTCTCCATTAACTATACTGAAAGAGAGGTCATAAATGGATAAAGAGATATTAAAGATAAGTAATTTATCATATAGATATAGTGATGCCTTAGAAGATGAATTTGTTTTAAAAGATATTAACTATTCATTTGAAACTGGTAAGGTTTATGCAATTAAAGGTAAAAGTGGAAGTGGTAAGACAACGCTTTTATCACTTATTAGTGGACTTGAGAGTAATTATCAAGGATCTATTAAGTTCTTAGATAAAGAATTAAAAGATATAGATTTAGACTATTATCGTAGTAGAGATATAGGAATAGTCTTTCAAAGTTATAATCTTTTACCTCATTTAACTGCTAGTGAGAATATAATTTTATCTATGAATATAAGTAATTTAAAAATAGAAAATAAAGAAGAAAAAGCCCTATCCTTAATGGAACAAGTAGGACTTACTAAAGAACAAAAAGATAGAAGAGTATTAAAATTGTCAGGTGGAGAACAGCAACGTGTAGCAATTGCTAGAAGTTTATCTTATAATCCTTTGATGATACTAGCCGATGAACCAACTGGTAATTTAGATAAAGATACTGAAAATGAAATATTAAAAATATTTAAAGACTTAGCTCATAAAGATAATAAATGTATCATAATAGTAACTCATTCAGAAAATGTTTGTGATCAAGCTGATATAGTATTTGAACTTACTAAAACCAAAAAGAAAAGATCTTAAGGGGTCTTTTCTTTTTAAGAGTCTAGTGGTGCAGAATCATTATCACTTATATAGTCTTCTACTACTTCATTATCTATTTGTTTGCTAATCGCTTCATCACTATCAGCTATTTCATCCCAGTCATCATTATAACTATCTTCAACATTAATTCTAACTTTAGTATCACCGACTAGTTCAATACCAAGAGTCTTCTCAATAGTAGTTAAAATGTTGTTACCATTAATTTCGGCTTTAATACAACTAGGACCAGATAGATTTCTAATAATAATTTCTTCATTAGTATTACTTCCAGTATCACCTTGAATAGTAACTACTTCATTATAGTCATGATGTTCCTTTAATACTTCTGTTTTCGTATCATTATCATAAGAGTACCAAACATTAATATCATAACCACCAGAAATATTTACAATATTATTAATTTTTTCACCACTAAAATTATGGTTAATTACCCAACAACCTAAGACAGTAGTAGGGGTGTTTAAAGCTTGTAATGATAAGTTATCAGTAAATTGTTTTTTACCTTTACCAATTACTGCTTTAGTAACAATTTCTTTGAATGACGCCAAACTTATCCCTCCTCAATTTAATGTATGCAAAAGATAACTATTTTTTCCAGTTTAGTAAAAAATATCTTCAAAAGAGACTAGTTTTATGTTATTATTTATATAGAATATGGAGAGGATAAAAATGAAAAATTTAATAAAAAGGTTATCTAATACTAATATTTCTGTTACTTATATGTTTGTTTTAGTAGGAGTAAGTATTTTGATGATGGTTGGATATTTCTCTTATGCATGGTTTACTGTGCAAGGAGTACAAAAGTATAGTGTTGTAACTGGAAATTTAACAGGAAAAGCTACTATAACAGATACAACTGGTAATAAGACTACAGTTGATATAACAGGAAGTGGAATTATTTCTTATACTCCAACTAATGCTTCTGATGGAGAAGAAATAACTATAGATATTACTAACACTAGTGATAGAACTATTAAAAATTCTATTTATTATAATCAAGCTGATCCAGATGATGAACTTTATTTAGTAGGTTATACAAAAGATTCTGCTGCTAAACCAGTAGTAGAAGGTACTCAAGTGGAAAAGGGAAAGTCTTCAACTTACAAAATAAAAGTTGTATCACAGTCTTCATCTAAGATTAATTTTTATGTTTCACTAGGACTTGTTAATTCTGATTTACAGCTTCCTGATAATTATCTAGCTATTGGTGATGAAAATATGACTGCTTCTAATACAATACTTAGTAAACATGGTGGTCTTAATAATAGTGATTTTTACGTTATGTCTGGTGACACAGATAATTATATTTGGTATAGTGGAAAACTTTGGCGGGCTGTTTCTGTAAATCAAAAGGAACATACTCTTAAGATGATAACTCAGTGGAATATATCTAGTATCTCTTATAGTGATGGAAACAGTAGTGCTTTTCAAGGAAGTTATATGGAACAATGGTTAAATGATACATCAGTAGATGGCTTTTTAGGTAATTTAAGAGATTATAAAAAATTTATCAAAACTGATAGTAAATGGAATGCAACTGCCTTAAATTGTGATCCTACTAACTGTGATTTTTCTCGTGAGATTCCTGAAACAACTATGGTGACTGATGCCGTTGGTTTATTAAATACTTATGAGGTGGTACGGGTTGGTTTTGAAAATAATAATGAAGCTACTACTGCAGAAAATACACTTACTTGGGCTACTCTAACCCCTATTTATGACGATAGTAGTAGTATATTTGAAGTGCATCAAAATAATAATGGATTCGAACAAATTGCTGAACATAATACTGATGGGACAATTGGTATTAGACCCGTTGTAAATTTACTTTCCACTGTGAAAATAGTAGCAGGTACTGGAACAGAAGATGATCCTTATAGACTAGAAGGAGATAATGATACTGATTTAACTGGTACTCTCCTTTCAAATAGATACAGTGGTGAATATGTTAAATTTGGTAATGAGGATAATAGATTATACCGAATAGTAAGTCATGAGGGCCATAATACCAATAGTGATGATATACTTACTAAGCTAACTAGTGCTGTACCAATTAAGATATCAGGGTCATATGTAACTACAACTTTTGATAGGGGTGGAAGTAGTACTTTTCTTGGAAATACAACTATATCTAATTTCTTAGAAGAAAATAAAAGAGACTATCTAAATATGGATGATACTACTGAAGATTATAGTCAAGATTTACTTGATCCTTATAAAATGTTTATAGCACCTTATACTCAAGGTACTAGTTATCGATTAATTAAGTATACTGATACAACTATGAATGAGGAGTCTACAAACTATGTAGATTCTGAAATCGGACTATTAAGAGTAGGAGAATTAATGGCAGGACAGTTTGACACTATTAATAATAATACTGAATACTGGCTATTAAACTCAACTGACAGTGACGTTTATAATGTTGAGACTTATGGAAGACTTAGTGCAGCAGCACCAGCTAATGCTACATATGGAATAAAACCAGCTCTATTTATAAGCCCTTATGCAGTAATAACTGGGGGAACAGGTACTAAAACTGATCCATTTACAATAAAAAGTAGTTAATAAAAAATAGATGAAGAAATTAAAATGTAACCTGTAAGGTGGACTATCAAAAAAAGAGAGACCTACTTTATAGGTTTTTATTATGTCTTGATGTATAATATAAGGAAGTGGTGATAAAAATGTCAAAAATTTTATTTACAGATGTTCAAGTAAAAAAGTTAACTAAAAATAAATGGATTAAAAACATAACTAATAAAGGAATTACATATACTAACGAATTTAAATATAAATTAGTTAAAGAATGTGAAAACTATAAAAAATTCCCTCAAGATGTTTTTAGAGAATGTGATATAGATCCAGAAATTGTTGGAATTATAAGAATTCAAAATTGTGCTTATAGATGGAGAAAACAAATAAATTCTACGGGAGAAATAGTTGATACTAGGACAACAAATTCTGGAAATACACTAAAAAGAGAACTTTCTGACAAAGAAAAACTTGAACGAGCTGAAGCTAGGATAAAATTACTTGAAGCAGAAAATGAATTATTAAAAAAAACGAACTGATAGAAATGGGAATTTTAACAGATATCAAATCAATATCAAATTTGAAACAATAAAATATGTCAATGATAAATATGAATTAAAGGGAATGACTTCATATTTATGCAAATGTATTGGTGTTTCTAAATCAGGATATTACAATTATCTAAAAAATGAAAATAAAAGAATTGAAAGAGATAATAAAGACCAAAAGGATTTTGATCTAATCTTAAAAGTATACAAATTTAAAAAATGTAAAAAAGGTGCTAGACAAATAATGATGGTACTTGATAATGAATTCAATGTGCATTTTAATCTTAAAAAGATAAGAAGATTGATGAAAAAATTTGGGCTAAAATGTCCAATAAGACAGGCCAATCCTTATAGAAGAATGATGAAAGCAACACAAGAACATACTACATGTGAAAATATTATTAATCGAGTATTTAAAACTGGAATACCATATAATGTACTTTTAACCGATATTACTTATTTGTTTTATGGAGATAATAAGAAATGTTATTTATCTACTATAAAAGATGCAGAAACTAATGAAATACTTGCTTATTATATAAGTGAAAGTATGACATTAGATATATCATTAGAAACAGTAAAAAAACTACATCGTAAGAAAAATGTAATATTAAATGAAAATGTAATAATACACTCAGATCAAGTAGTTCATTATACAAGCCCCAAATTTCATAATTTATTAAAAAAATATAATATTCAACAATCTATGTCTAGAAGAGGTAATTGTTGGGATAATGCTCCACAAGAATCTTATTTTGGCCATATGAAAGATGAATTAAATTTAGATACTTGTTTTACATTTAGAGATGTATGCAACGAAATAAAAGATTATATTGAATATTACAATAATTATAGATATCAATGGAATTTAAAAAAGATGACTCCTGTACAATACAGAAATCATCTATTTGCATCCATTGTTTAAATTCTCTCTTTTTTATTTAGTCCTTGACATTGGGTACATTTTAAATTTACTCTTCATCTTTTATATTGCTCTATATTTGTCTTGATCTTTATAAGGATTATTTTTATCTATATGATCAATAAATAATATTCCATTTAAATGATCTATTTCATGTTGAAAGGCTATGGCTAATTCTTCTCGTGCTCTAATTCTTATTTTATTACCATCCATGTCGTATCCTTCAACCGTTACTCTAGCATATCTTGGAACGATACCTTCTACATCTCGGTTGATAGATAAACATCCTTCACCCATATCTACATAAATCTTTTCTTCGGAGTTGCTTATTATCTTTGGATTACATATAACATAAGTATCAAATTCTTGTTCAGCAACTTCATGAACGATTGTTAAATATCTTTTTGGAACTCCTAACTGAATAGCAGCCATTCCCATACCTGGTCTTAAATCATACTTCTTAGCAAGTTTTTCTATTTGACTATCATGAAGATAGGTGACCATTTTATCAATTAATTCCTTATCTTCTTTTGCAAGCGGGAAGGTTACCTCTTCACTGATAAGTCTTAACCTTTTATCTTTTTCATCTAATATTTCTTTTGTTTTTAACATAGTACCACATCCACTTCTTGCATTATTTTACCACAGTATTAAAGAAAAAGAAAGGATAAACCTTTCTATCTTGTATATCTAGCACCGATAACGATAACTAATAGAATAAATAATACTAAAATGATTGCGTAGTTACTGTTAGATTGTCCGTAGTAGCCATATCCATAAGTAGGATAATAAGGCATAGAACCACCACAACCACAGCTTCCTCCACCGTAGTAATACATAATAGATTCCTCCTTTTTCTAATATAGAATATGATAAATAATGTCAAGATGTTAATTAAAATGACTATTCCGTCTTTCTAAACTAGTTAGTTTGTGATATCCTTATACTAAGGAGAGGAGTGATAACAATTTATGACTAAGACAAGAAAAGTAATCAAGTATCTTGATAAACCACTTTTCTTTGTAACAACTTTATTATTTCTCTTTGGTCTTATAATGGTATTTTCTTCAAGTAATGTAACTGCTTATATGAGTGGTAAGAGTGCTTATGGCTATTTTATTAGACAAGCAATATTCCTAGGAGTAAGTGCTTTAGTTAGTTTTATAATTATTAAGTTTAATACTAAATTATATGGTATGGCTTCAACACCACTACTTATTCTAATAGTAATTGGTTTAGTTGCTTTGCTTTTATATGGTAAAGTTACTAACCAAGCTCAGAGTTGGTTTCAAGTAGGTCCTATTACAATTCAGCCTAGTGAATTTGCTAAAGTAGTTATTATCGCTTTTATAGCAAGATATTACGAATTGAATGAGAAAAGATTATCTAGTCCTTTAATAAGTGCTATTCCATTGGTTATTGGGGGAATTGTTGCTTTCTTAATTATTTTACAACCAGATCTTGGAACTGCTATTATCTTTTCTTTAATAGTTATTTTTATGTTTTTGATAGTACCAATACCAAGAATGGTAAAGGGTAAAATTATTACTTTTGGTATCATTTTAGTACTTTTTGCTGCCTTGGTTCTTACTATAATGGGTAAGACTTTAATTCATGAAAGACAGTTAGAGAGATTAACTTTTACTAATCCTTGTTCTAGATTGTTAGATGAAGGTAACCAAGTATGTAATGGTTATATTGCTATTAATAATGGGGGATTAACAGGAGTTGGACTTGGTAATAGTACACAAAAGTACTTGTATTTACCAGAACCTTATACTGATTTTATCTTTGCTGTTATCGTAGAAGAACTAGGTGTTGTTACAGGAATAGGTCTTATTCTAGCTTATATCTTTGTTTTATTTAGAATCTATTTAATAGCTAAAAAAAGTTATACAAATAGAGGAGCATTAATCTGTTATGGGGTACTTTTCTATATATTCTTACATATTTGTGTTAACTTAATGGGACTTTTAGGATTGATGCCGATGACTGGGGTTCCTTTACCATTTATTAGCTATGGAGGTAGTTTTACCTTGTGTTTAATGGTTGCCATAACCTTTGTTCAAAAGGTAGGAATAGAAACTAGAATAAGAGAAGAAGAAAAAAATAAAAAAAAATAAAATTTGTGGTTTGAAACCGAGATATTGTAAATTGAGGGGTACTTTGAAGGTGAATTTGTTAAATTCAACGCTCAATTTGGCAATTTGAGGGGTAGTTTTAGAGGCAAAATGCAATTTTTGCCTCTTTGCTTTTTAAAAAGCTATCTGTTATAGTGGTAGCGAAAGGAGGAAAGACCATGACTTTTTCTTACCGACATAGAAAATTAATTGTCCTTTTGCTATTATTTTTACTGTCAGTCATAGCTTCATTTTTTATCTTTAGAAGTCATTTTACCCCAAAGAAAAAGACTAGTACTAAAAAGATAGTATTAACACCTAAGAAGGAAGAAGAAACTACTACTGATAATGATACCTACTATTTAGTAGATATTAAAGGAGAAGTAAATAATCCTGGTACTTATAGTATGAAAAAAGGTAGTAGAGTAATAGATGTTATTCATCTAGCCGGAGAGTTAAAGAGTGATGCTGATACCTCAGTTTTAAATCTTTCTAAGAAAGTTACCGATGAGATGGTTATTATTGTTTACTCTTATGATGAAGTTAAGAATTTTACTAAAGTAAAAGAATTGGAAAAACAAGAACAAGAAAAATGCGCTTCTAATAATGGTATAAAAAATGATGCTTGTATTTCTACTATTATCGAAGATAATTCTACATCTAATACTAAAGTTTCTTTGAATACAGCCACACTTGAAGAGTTAATGACTCTACCAGGTATTGGTGAAGCTAAAGCAAAAGAGATAATTAATTACCGAGAAGAAAAAGGAGAGTTTACTGATATTAATCAGTTAAAAGAAGTGAAAGGAATTGGAGATACTTTATTTGAAAGTATTAAAGATAATATTACACTCTA
>CAKPPW010000025.1 GCA_934177995.1 uncultured Bacilli bacterium | reverse complement strand
AGGACAATCTAACATGACAATTTTAAAAACCGGATCAAAGTTGGCGGGGATAACTTTACCGTTTGCTACTAAATTATTTCTAAGTTTTTCTAGTTTTGTTATATCATTAAGCATAGTTTTCCTCCTTTCGTCCCCTAATCTATCACAATAAAAATCTAATTGCAAATTTGAAATTTTGCAAATTGAGCCCTACTTTTATAGGAAAAATAACAAATTCAAAAGGCAATTTCACAAATTCACCCTACTCTTACTAGTGAATTTAGCAAAACTGCCTTAAATTTCTATAATTTAAATTTTTTTAAGTTTTTTTAATGCTTCATCAAAGGTAGAAACAGCTTCTATCTTAATAGAATAGTTTTTTTTCTTAGCTTCTTTAATTGCTTCTTCATAATTTTCACCACTAGGTACTAAAAACACATCAGCTTTTTTCCTTACTGCTCCATTAAGTTTATACTTAACACCACCAATACTTCCAACACTACCATCTTCACTAATAGTACCAGTTCCTACTACTTTTTTACCATTAGTAATATCTTTATTTACTAAACTATTGTAAATAGCTAGAGTTAACATTAATCCACCAGATGGTCCACTTTCACTTTGCTTGAATTTAAGTTCTATCTTAGGTTCTGTTTCATAATCATAAATATTAGTAATACTAATACCCGCTATTTTTCTTCCTTGATAATTCTTAATAGTAGCATATACTTCTTTTTCTTTAGCACTTCTTTTTACTACTAATTTAATTTTATCTCCAACTTCTTTTTCTTCTATAATACTTTTTAAAGTATCAATATCTTTATACTCATTATCTTCTACTTTTACTATCTCATCCCCTATTCTTACTCCATCACTTTCTTTTTTTTCAATATAAGCAACATAAGGATGAGTAGCCTTTATATTTACCTTTTTACCTGCTTTTTGATAAGCCAATAATATAGCCGTTTGATTAGCATTCTTTAAAGATAAATGATCTCTAATACTTAAATCCTCCATGGTCTCATCATCATTGAGTTTTACATCTTCTTCTTTTTCTAGCTCCCAATCTTTAAATACTTTAGATAAAAGATAAGTAGCAGTATTTCCCTTTAACTCTTTAACATACGCAAGATACATCTTATAGTCTTTAGAATTACTAGATTTAATATTTATTCTCTTACTAATATCAATCGTACCACCACCAGCATAAACGTAATATGGAAGAGGAAAGGATAAGACTAAGTATAGTCCCAAAAAGACAAGAATACTCTTTCCATTTTCCTTCATAAATTCTTTTATTTTTTCATACAATTTATTAACCATTCTATCAACACCTTTATAATACATTATAGCAAAGGATTAAAAATTATGAAAAGAAAATATCATTATTTACTAGGTTTTATTATCATTATGTTTTCCTATCTTGGAATATTTTGTTTTCCTAAAGTTATGATTAATTCATCTATTAATGCTCTTTTAATCTTTAGAGAAAAGTTATTTCCTTCCATCTTTCCCTTCTTTGTTTTATCTTTTTTATTTATAAATATGGGTTATCCCTTAATACTTAATAAATACTTTAAAAATATTACTAGAAAGATATTTCATCTAAGTGAAAATACAACTTTCATCTTACTGATGAGTATTATCTCTGGTTTCCCCTCTGGTGCTAAATATATAGCAAAAGACTATAAGAATAACTATATAACTAAAGAAGAAGGTAATCAGTTACTATTATTTACTCACTTTGCTAATCCATTATTCGTCTTAGGAACCTGTGGTATCTTACTAAATAGTAAAAGACTAGCTTATAAAATACTGATTTGTCAGTTACTAGCTAATATAATACTTGGAATACTAGTAAGACCAAAAGAAATTACTATCTCCAACGAAAAAGAAGTAGTTTCTACTACTTCTAGTTTAATATCAATATTACCTGATGCTATTAATGAGGCCATGGAAGTTTTAATCTTTATGTTAGGTTCTATTACTCTCTTTCAATTTTTTACTAATTGTTTTCTTCTATTTACTAATGAATCAATATTTTTTAAAACAATATTTACTGGCATCATGGATCTTACTAGTGGAATAAGTTTAGTACCTACTCTTTCTATATCTTTAGAATTAAAAGCTTTACTAATGTTAATTTTTATAACCTTTGGAAGTTTATCTGTTCATTTACAAGTAATTAATGCTATTAAGAATACTAACCTATCTTATACCAATTTTTTTATAGGACGCATCTTAGAAACACTTGTTGCCACTATTTTGTTTTTTGTTATTCACTAACTGGATAATTAATAGGTGCTGTTATCGAAAAAGTAAATTCACCAGTTTCAAAATCAGAATGATTTAATGAGATGTTCACTTTAATAAAAGCATCATCATCACCAATTAATCCAATATAAGTTTCGTCTTTATTTATAGTTAATTCTTCACCCGTACCAGTAAACTTAGGAAGTGAATACACTATCTCCTCACCAGATTTACCATAACTTATATCACCAGTAGTTAAATTAATTATTAAATTTGTGTTATAAGTTTGATTAGTTTTGGTATTATTCATTTCAAAGGTAACACTTATCTTATCAGTAGAATTACTATCAGATAATTCTACTCCAACTAGATGTCCTTTTATCAAATCATCTTGAATAGTTTTTTGTAATTTATTTTCATAATCTATAACACTGCTTTTAATAGTTTCTTTTTGTTCTTTATCTTTATAGTTTAATACAACATCAAACATACCTACTACTACTAAAGATAAAATAACAAAAGTAATTATTAACTCTACAGCTGTAATTCCTTTATTATTTAGTTTTATCATTTTCTATGTACCTCCATAATTCCATAATTATGTATATCACCCTTACTAAATTCAATTATCACATGAAAATATTTACTATCATTAACCTTAGTAGAATTTTTACTATAAGTTGGAATATAACTAATGTAATCTTTAAATTCTCTAGTATAAGAATCACTAGATTTAACGTAACTTTTTAATTTTTCTTCACTATATGATGTCAAATAGATTTTAGTTATATCATTTACTGCTTTAAAATTATCACACCAATCAGTCATATTATTTTTGGTATATAAAGAGCAATCACTTGCATCTAAATAGCCATTATTTCTAGCTGTTGTAAAACTATTATCTTCTAATCCATCTAAGACTATTTTTCTAGCCCAATGAGCGTTATATGTAGCTTCTACCGTATTATAATTTTTATATTTTTCATATTCTGCTATTAAAGGTAGAACATTAACATAAAGCATTGAAAAAACTCCCATTACAAAAATACTTACTATCAATGTTTCTGCTAACATAAATCCCTTATTATTTATCTTTTTTATTATTTTCACAAAGCTCACCTCTTGCACCAATCTTAATCCTATTATATAATAGATTATAGTAAAATACCATATCAAAAGTGAAGGGGTTGATTAAATGGTTAATTATGATATGACAAAGACTCCCGTGGTTAATGTTGTTGATGACATTTTAGCATATGGTGCCACTCATGGTGCCAGTGATATACATTTTGATCCAAGAGAAGATTTTTTAATGGTTAGGATGCGTGTTGATGGTGATTTAAGAGATTATACCAAAATTCAAAAGATATACGAAAGAAATTTAATCACTAGAATTAAACTTCTAGCTAATATGAATATCACAGAAAGTCGTCTTCCTCAAGATGGAGCTATTAAAGGTACTATTAAAGGTATTCTTATGGAAACTCGTGTTTCTACTCTTCCTACTAATGAGGGTGAAAAGTGTGTTATTCGTATTCTTGACTATTCTAGAAGTTTAGCAGGTATTGACTCTTTAGGATTTAACGAAAGAAATCTAGTAAAGTTAAAGAAGATGATTAAGGAGCCTAATGGAATAATACTAATCACAGGAGCTACTGGATCAGGTAAGAGTACAACGGTATATTCTATTTTACAAGTTTTAAATAATAAGGAAACTAATATTATTACCGTAGAAGATCCAATTGAAATGAATCTGGAAGGATTAAACCAAGTACAAGTTAATAGTGAAATAGGACTCGATTTTGCCACTGTTTTAAGATCTATCTTAAGACAAGATCCCAATGTTATTCTAATCGGAGAGATTCGTGATAGTGAAACTGCTAAAATTGCTGTTCGTGCCTCAATTACTGGTCATTTAGTATTATCTACAGTCCATACCAATAACTCATTAAGTACTATTGAACGTCTACTTGATATGAATGTTGAAAGATATTTGCTATCTAGTGCCTTAACTGGTATTATTTCTCAAAGACTTGCTAAAATGCTTTGTACACATTGTAGAAAGTTAGAAAAAACTACACCTTATCAAAAGAAGGTATTTAAACTAGCACTTCATCAAGATGTAGAAGAAACTTATGTAGCAAACCATGATGGCTGTGAATACTGTTCCGGAGGATATCATGATCGTATAGCAATTCAAGAGGTACTATTAATCAATGATGAAATTAGAAATGCTTTAAATGAAGAGGAAATGAAAAAAGAAGATCTTCAAAAAATAGTATACACATCTGATGTAATAACCATGTTACAAGATGGACTTTATAAGGTTTTAGATGGTACCACTTCTTTTGAAGAGATATACAGAATAATTGATATTGATGATGATTTAGATATGCAAAGTAAACTAGGATTATTAGACAGTGATAGAGAAATACCTAGTGATAAAATTGAAAATAAAGAAAGTATCAAAATAGAACAAACACTACCACCAATAACCATAGAAAACAACGATTCTTTACCAAACATTCCAATAATCGATAATCAAATAATTTAACAAAACTGAAAACAAGTTTTCAGCAGCCTTACCGTGAGGTAAGGCTTTTCTGCTTCACCGAACTAAATTAGTTCTCAAAAGACCAGTATCGGATGGTCGCCACCCTATTATTTTTCGCTGAATTTTATTTTAAATTGAGTGTGTAAGGAATTCTGTGTAAATGGAATCTAACCACGATATTTTGAAACCTTCAAACATTATATTCACGCTTGCATTGAAATCTCTATCATGCTTTGTATGACATATTGGACATTCGTACTCTCTTATACTTAAATTCTTTAACTCTTTATTTTGAAACCCACATACACTACATTCTTGACTACTTGGATAATATCTATCTATTTGTATTAATTTTTTGTTATTCCATTCAGCTTCACACAGCTTTATATTTTAGTACTCTAATTATTTCTCCAAGTGGGTTTGAATTTAAGCTTTTTGCTATATTATGGTCCTTGTACATACTTTTAACATCTAGATTTTCACACACAATTATGTCATTTTCTTTTAGTAATTTATTTGTTATATCGTGAATTAAATGTTTTCTAGCATTTCTTATCTTTTGCCATAGCCTTTGTATTTTAAGTTTTATTTTATATCTATTTTTACTTCCTGCCTTACATCTAGCTAAAGCTCTTTGAAGTCCTTTTAATCTCTTACTTCTATCTTTTATTATATTTTTAATTTTTTCATTATGTGATGTTACTATCAAATTCTTTATACCCAAATCTATTCCAATTATGCTTTGAGGAGTAAACTTAGGCAAAGAAAAATACAATATTACTCAAACAAAAAAACTTTGGAAGAGAAAATCAAAAGATTATCAAAAAAACAGACCAATGAACTTTTTAATCTTATTAAGAGGTACTTAGATGAACAACAATTTTAAGATAGAATTTAAACTAAAGGACTTTATCCTAGATCTTGACAACATTATAATAAATTTTCCTAAGAGAGAATACATTTTAAAAGATAAAATAGAAGCAACATCACTAGAAATATTAGAATTAATATTTCTAATAAACAATACTAATGATAAGTCATACATAGATGTAATTTTATCTAAAATATCAATGTTAGATTTTTATTTAGAAAAAAGTTATAAGAAAAAGTATATCAATAAGAAATTATTAGAAAGAAAAATATATGAGTTAACTACTATAACAAAAATGATATATGGATGGAAAAAATATGATAGAGATAAATAACATTTTAGCCATATATGAAGATGTAATTAAAAAGAAAACTAAAAACAAAGAAAGAATATATAAGTTTGATAGATATAAAATGATGAATATAGAAAAAGTTTATAATGAGTTAAATAATATTAACTATGATGGAGGATACTATAAATCTTTTTAATAAAAGATCCTAAATATAGAATTATAATGAGTTTAAATATTAAATATAAATTAATTAATCACTATGTAACAACTTACTTTCTATATCCTAATCTTGATAAAAAATTAATAGATAGAAATGTAGCTACTAGAAAAAACAAAGGGAGAGATTATGCTATTAAACTTATTAAAAAAGATATTGAAGTTTTAAAAAAGAAAAAAGAGTTTTATATCTTAAAATTAGATATAGAAAAGTATTTTTACTCAATAGATCATGATAAGTTAAAAGAAATATTAAAGGAAGATTTAAATGATGAATACATGTATAAATATATTTCCAATATAATTAATAGTACTAACAAAGATTACATTAATAAACATATTAAAGCTATAAAAGATAAGTATTCTAATATTAAAGCTATTAATGATATACCATACTACTTAAAAGGTAAAGGTTTACCAATTGGTAATTATTCATCTCAATTTTTATCTATTTACTATCTCTATAGATTAGATTATAAAATAGTACATACTTATAAAATTAAGCATTATGTAAGATATATGGATGACTTTATTTTAATGCATGAAGATAAAGAGTATTTAAAAATGATTAAAAACAAATTAGAAGAAGAATTACTAAATACTTATAAGTTAAAGCTAAATAGAAAGAAAACAGTATTATCAAATAGTAAAGATGGTTTTAACTTTTGTGGTTATAGATTTAGAGTAATTAATAATAAAACTATAATAAGTGTTACCTCATCCACTAGAAAAAGAGTTACTAAAAGGATTAAAGAAGTAAAATACTTATTAGATACTAATAGAATAGAACCAGCTAAAGCATTCACGTCTATTAATACTTACTACTATGGTTTTAAATTCGGTTCTACTTCTAGAATAAGGAGGATTATAAATAAAGATTTTTATGAAAAATAGATACATATTCTTTAAAAGGCTGTATAAAGACTATTTGTTATTATTTACCAAAAAAGATAAACTACTATCATTTAATATAGATAATAGAATAATATCTATACTATCTTCTTCTAGTAATAATATTTTAGAAGTACTTACTACTAATAGTATAAATTATATAATAGTAGATAATCTTGATATTATAGAGATAAAATCATTTACAAATAATAATTATAATTTATATAAAAAGAAAGCTTATTTAATAACTTTATCTAATATTATAATCAATAAAGACCATACAAGTAATGTATAGTCTTTATTAGTTACAGTCATACACAGTCTTAGAAATTGACGTATCATTTTCTATATGTATGTTAAGTTTAGTCTAAGACAAGGTTAATCTATGTCGATTCATCACCCTACTTAAAGCCTTAACCTTAAGTACCAAAATTAATCGGCTGGCCGCACGCCGTTGTTGTTGTTTGCATTATTGTTGTTGACATATCCAGTATTATTGACATTGAATACATTGTTAGTATTATCCTGGCGGGGCGAAGAAGAAAGGACATAACCAAATCTGCTTTTTCAAAAAGATTAACCTATGTAAATCTATCTATAGCATTTACACCAATTTTATCTGGTCCCAAGAGCCGAGCAGTCTGCTCTTGGGACACTTATATCATTTTTGTTTGTTTTTCATCCTGCTTTTCTAAAAGTTTTTTCGTCCGCCCCGACTGGACGTCGCCCATCAGGGGCGGGTCTACTACCTCCCTTTTCTATTCCAAAATGTATGGAGATTCTTTCGTTCCTGACCCTGTTATCACCTTAATTGCCGAGTTTAGATGAACGACTGGCCGCACGCCGAGGTAGTTGTATGCAATAAAGCTGTGGACACATCCAGTATCTTCGACATAGAAAACATCGAAAGTATTAACCTGGCGGGGCGTTATTGTCCACTGATATATGCTTGAGTTATACATCCAATCGTTATTTTTACAATCACTTACTGAACTATCATCCCAATTAGACATTTCTTTTGCTAAACAACTGGCTCTATTAGTTGTTGTTCCTCCACTTGTCGCATAGCCATAATCACTTGGATACATTAATCCTACTTTTCCTGTCCAACTAGTACTTCTTCCACTATATACTCCTGTTCCTCTTTCTCTTGTGTAAAACATTGGTGCTGTTACATCGTTATATGTACTACTTCCTCCTAGGTACCACTTGGCATCTCCTATCATTGCTTTGGCTTTCTCGGTTAATCCTGTTGTTGTAAAATCACATGCTGTTGTTGCATTATTTTGTCTTCTATAACATATTCCTGCTCCTCTATTCCAGTATAAACTTCCTCCTGCTGTTTCACTTTCATGTCCTGGGTTTAATAAATAATTTAGTCTTGCATCTGTCCATTCATTCTTCCCATAATCATTTTCTGCTCCTGTTGTTTTATTTTTATTATCCCAAGAATAATCTCCTATTGATTCATTTCTTATTATCTTTAGTTTTTTTTCTACCTTTCCTGTTCCATCATCTGTATCAAACACTCCTATTATTCGCCATAACTCATCATTAAATTTTACGTAGTTATTAGGGTCAGCTCCTATATAGCGATAATCTGTTAGAGCTGTTGTTTGCTCTGTAGCATCATGTGTGAATGTCCACATTTCTTTCTTTTGAGTATCTGTTGCACTGTTATAATCTAAGTCTTCTGCATTTGCTTTTGCTATTAATTTCTCTGTTGCTAATGGTAATTTATTACTAGTTCCATTTACTACTATTTTACTTTTATATATTTTATCTTGAATATCATTCCCTGCATCTTGAGATATCCACATACGTAATTCATAAGTGACACTTTTACCAGTTTCTAATAATGTTTCATCTACTAGTTTATAAGTTTCTGTTCCTAATTCCTTTACTGTTTTTATACCAGAATCATAGCCATCAGACCCAGTTAATTTCATACGTAAATAACTTGTATCTAGCGTATTAGCTAATTCTTCTTCATTAGATACTGTATAATAAGCATTAATATCTCCACCATTTGTTATAGTAAAAGTATATGGAGTAGACTTTAGACCATCACTATCTGCCATTGGTGCAGCATTAGCCATATTTATAGCATTACCTTCTGCAAAGTCTATTTTTAATGTCCCTACTTCCATACTAAGTTTTTTACTTTTAAATGATTTAGTAAGTAAAGCATAACTACTACCTACTAAGGCTATTAAACTTATTAGTATTAATATAATTATCAACATTATCTTATTTTTTTCTTTAGTCATAAGACACCTCTATCCTTATCTTTATAAGAAAATTTTATCATAAAGAGCCTTTTCTTTCAATAGAAAAAGTGTATTTCTACACTTCTTGAATAACAGTTATAATCATCGGTTTAGATCCTATTTCCTGATATAAATATTTACCAAGTCCATCTCTAACATCAGATTTTATCTTAGCATAATCAACTCTTTTACTACCTTTTTCAATATTAGATTCAATAATCTCTTTAGATAAATCCTTTATCTGTTCTACTATATCTTGATTTTCCTTTACGTAAATAAAGCCTCTCGTTAACACCTTTGGTCCTGCTACTACCTCTTTTGATTCTTTATCAAGAGTACAACTTATGATAACAATACCATTTTCCCCTAACATTTCTCTATCTTTTAATACTAAGTTTCCTATATCACTAGAATCTTTTCCATCAATTAAGATCTCATCTACATTAATATGTTCCTTGGTATCTAATAGTTTTCCATTTTCAATAGATACTACATCACCATTTTGCTTTAATAAGATATTATCTTTAGGGATATTCATCTCTTCTGCTATTTCGGCAAAGGCGTATTGATTTCTATATTCACCTTTAACTGGGAATAAATATTTAGGTTTTAATAAATTTAACAACATCTTTAAGTCTTCACTTGAAGCATGATGTAGCAAGTGTTTCTTACTAGACAAACTTATAGCATTAACCCCAAGCATGGCTATTTCATCCATTATAAGGGCAAGACGTCTCTCCATTCCCTCTGCACTAGGTTCACTTATAAAGATGGTATCAGACTCTTTTAACTTGATATATTTATCATATCCTTTAATTATTCTTTCTAAGTTAGCAAATGGTTTTTCTCTTTCATCCGAAATAAATACTACTACATCTTTATCATTTAAATTAGATAAATCTCCTATTATCTTTGGATTTATTTCCAAGTATTTATTTTCTATTCCATAATTAATCATACTCTGCAAGCTTTTACCCATAATAACTATCTTACGATGAGTCTTTGATATTTCATCAAATAGTTCTTGTATACGATAAAAGTGAGCAGGAAAAATTGTTACTATTATTCTATTTTCGTTTTTAGTAAGAATAGTTCTTATGAAGTCTTGTACTCTATGATTTGGACTAGTATAACCAGGTCTTTCGGCATAAAGTGATTCAGCAAGTAGGCATAATACCCCTTGTTTTCCAACGTAAGCTAGCTTTCCTAAATCTGTTTGATAAAGTGATCTAATAGCATGATCAAATGTGAAGTCTCCCGTATAGACAATTGCTCCATCTTTAGTATATAAAACATAACAGAAAGCATCTGGTATAGAGTGTGTCATAGCAATAGGGAAAATACTTTCCTTGCCAAAGCTTAATTTTCTATGTGCCTTAATCTCATGTAAGTTAGCTTTTTTTACTCCAGCTTCAGCAAGATCAAGTCTAAGTATTTCTAAAGTTAATTTTCCTCCATAAATAGGAACATCTCCTAATTTATTAATAATGTCAGGAACGGCTCCGATATTTCCTTCATGTCCATGGCTTAAGAAAATACCTTTAATTCTTTTTTTATTCTTAATTAAGTAATCAAAACTAGGAATAATATAATCAATTCCTAAGTTATGTTCTACATCATATTTTAGTCCAGCATCAAATATGTATAATGATTTATCTACTTCTACTACATACATATTTTTACCATTTTCGTTTAGTCCACCTAAACTAAATATTTTAATTTTACTCATTTCTCTCCTCCTTGTATTTTTCTATTTTCTTTTGTAATTTCTTTTCTTGTATTTCAATACTTGCTGATAATTTTTTTTCTCTTTCCCTATTTTTAAATAAAGTAATTTCATCTACTGCATCAAAGTAATCATAAAGTAAGTAGTGATATTTTTCTTGTTCTAGTATATAGTTATCTAATGCTATATTATCAGTCATTAAGCGTCCCAATAAAGAGATATCATCACTATTTTCTAGATTAGTTAATAATTCATTATAAAAGTCAATCATAGAAACACTATTATTATATTTAGATATTAGTTTTTTAGCAACATCGGCTGTTTCCACATTTTCTAAACTTTCTTTATTATTTACTAGACTTACTACTAGTATCCCACGTAAAGTTTCTACCTCATCTTTTTGTAAGGTATAAGACTTTGTTAAGTAAGAAAAGATTCTTATGTGTTCACTTTTCAATTTTTAGCTAACTTTTCTAAAGCATCTTTTGCTGCTATTTGTTCTGCATCTTTCTTACTACTTCCTACCCCTTTACCATAAATGATTCCATCTACTTTAGCTTCTATTGTAAATGTTTTATCATGAGCTGGTCCTTCTTCTTTTATTACTTCATAAATAACACTTTGTTTAGTAGTTTGTACGGCTTGTTGTAAGGCTGACTTATAGTCTTCAAAGAAAACAATATTCGGATTTTGAATATATGGTACTATTATATCTAAAGCTACCCTTCTAGCTGTTTCATAGCCAAGGTCTAAATAAATGGCACCTAGTAAGGCTTCAAATATATCAGCAACAATTGCTTTTTTATATTTACCACCACTAGACTCTTCTCCATGTCCTACTTTTATATACTTATTAAAGCCCATATCCATAGAATATCTATAAAGAGCATTTTCACAAACATAACTAGCTCTTACCTTAGTCATTTCTCCTTCAGTTTCTTTTTCATATCGATATAAATAATCAGCAACTACTAAATCTACTACAGCATCTCCAAGAAACTCTAATCTTTCATAATCTTTTTTAGCTTTATGTTCATTAGCATATGATGAATGAGAAAAAGCTGTATTATAAAGAGTTAAATTCTTAGGACTTATCTTTAATTGTTTAAACAATTCTTCCATAAAAAAAGCTCCCTTCGTACGTATTTTACCATGTTTTTAATTTTTTAGCAATCACTTGCTAAAAGTATGATTTTATGCTACTATGTATATAGATGAAGGAAACTTCATATAATAAAAAAGGAAATACTTAATATTCAATGTTTGAGTACTTGCCTTAAATGGTGTTGCACACAATCTATTAGATTGAGTGCTTTTTTATTTTATGACTACTTGTAAAGTAGGCCAATTAGTAACATTATAATTACTACCAATAATGATATCAATAAGTCTTTTTTAGACATCATATCATATCAAGCCTCCTTCCTTTAAAAGAAGAAAGGCAAGCACTCTAACTATTAAGCATTTCAAGTGCTATTATACTATTAATAATTATGCTAAACAATAAAAGAGAAATACTTAATATCAAGTATTTTATTTAGTCATTTGTAAACAATAAGTAGATAGCAAATTAATCTTTCAATTACTACTTATCAGCACTGTCAAGTGAATTTTTCATTTCTTTCAATTTAGATTCTAGCAATTTTTTATCTATTAATTTTAACTTATATTCAGAGATCATTGTTTTAGACATATTTTTACTAATTGAATATTCAACAACATCAACGTCCTTTGAACTACATAATATAACACCAACGCTTGGATTTTCTTGTACCTTCTTTACATCTCTATCTAGTGCTTCTAAATATAAATTCATTTTTCCTAAATACTCTGCTTTAAATTCACCAAGCTTTAATTCAAATGCAACTAAACAAGATAATTCTCTATTATAAAATAATAAATCAATAAAAAAGTCATGATTTCCAACTTGAACCCGATATTCATCACTAATAAAAGTAAAATCTTTACCTATTTCTAACATAAAATTTTTTAAATTATTTATAATGGCATTTTTAAATCATTTTCAGAAAATTCATTTGGTAAATCTAAAAATTCTAAACTATAGGTATCCAAAATTTTAGTATTTGGATAATCATCTTCATCTATAGTTTTATTTAACGTAGGCAATTGCTTTTTATCTGAGAGCATATATCTTTCATAATACGATGATGAAATTTGTCTATCTAGTTCTCTTTTAGAATAATTGTTTTTTATAGCTAGCTTCAAGTAAAAATGCCTTTCTTCTTTGGTTTTAGAACCACTTAATATAAGTAGATTATTTGTCCAAGACAATTGCGTCACCAGCGGTGTCGCAATCACATCATCTTTGTAAATACTATAAATTTGAATCATACGTTCTATATTTCTTTTGGTAAATCCCTTTATATTTGGATAATTATTTTTCATAAATTCGGATACCTTAGTAGTTATCCTATCACCATAATTACTATTTTCCTTCAGTTCATATAGAAATTTACCAATTTCCAAATATAATAAAATCATTTCTTCATTTACTTTTCTATATGCATTGTTCTTTTTTCTTTCGATCATTTCAATTATTTGATTGAAATTTATATCTAACATATGTAATCACACCCTTAAATAAGTTATTTGCAGTTTTATACAAATTGTACTATTAAAGTTGATAATTTTACATATTTTAATTAAACTTATTTAAAATTCCAATATTTCTCGTACTATTATTAGAACTCAATCCATTGTTAGAAAAAAATAGTTTGTTATATGAAAGAAAACTCATACAATAAAAAAGGAAAGACTTAGTTTAAGTACTTACCTTAAAATGTTTTTTATTTTCTAATAACTAACCAAAGCATTATATAAGCATATTGCCAGCTTGGTTTTTTCTTTAACTGTTTTAATGTATAACTAACTGTTTCATAAGTAGCACAATATTTATCCACTAATGTTAAAATAAAAGCTTCTTTTGTTCTTGGTAACTTAATAGTTACAGGCCACATATGATTAATTATAATATCTTTTTCCTTATCGTTTAAATCAAAGATAGATAAGGCTTTTTCTAGGGCTTTTCTTGGATGTGTGAAAGCATGCCATTTATGTGAGATATCTTTAACTCGCCAATCATATAAGTAAAAGTCATGAAGCATAGCGGCTCTTGCACAAGACTTATAATCAAGTTTGAATTTTTTACAAAGAATATAACAGTAGTAGGAAGCTTTATAACAATGATCAAAACAACTGGTATCAGCGTGTTGTCTATACTCTTTCATCTTCAACACTTCACTATTTTCTACTATATCTTTTATAATACTTTCAAATTCTTCCATGGCTATCACCTTTTTTCTTTTAAAGATTATCATATTAATTACTTACTAGCAAGATAAATAATATATTTAGTATAAGTTTACAATCTAATTTACATATTATTTATCTTATCATCACTAATACCTGTTAATAACTCTTCATAAGAATTATATAATGTCTCACTATTAAACATTATCTTATCATTTACTAAATTCCAATTGTCTTTATTTTCCCTCAAGAAACTAAATACATCTTTTAACTTAGATACAGTAGCTAAATATTCATTAATAGCTTCTAAATTCTTTTGACTATTCATCATATCAGCCATTAAATCATTAAGATAGTAATCATTATAATAGTCATCTTCTCTTAAGTTCTTAGCTAAATAACTTTCTATTTTTTCTTTACTAGCAAGGCTTTGGTACTCATCTCTTAGTTTGGTAAGTTTACTACCTGTATTATTGATAAGAGATATGGTATTAGTAAACTCTTTGCCATCAGCTTTAATATTATCAGCCATCAATAAGTTTTCTATATTATCATTATTATCTAAGATTTGATACATCTCTTTAAATAGTTTTTCCTTATCTTTTAAATAGTTTTTAGCAGCTTTTTCTACTAGAACATAGTCTCCATTTGTAGTAATGGTATTTAGTCTAGTATTAATACTATCAGTATCATTATTCTCTATTAAAAGATTTAATTCTGTTATTTCTTTAGTTAAATTACTTTCTATCTTTAAGTCTTTTTTCACTTCAGTAAGTAATATAGTAATAAAAGCTACTAAGATAATAGAAAGTATAACTACTACTGAAATTATAATTTTCTTTTTCATTTTAATCTTCTATCTTTATAGAAGAACTATCTTTATAAGATACACTTAGCATAGCAGATATGATAGCTTCTATATAAGTATATACTCCTTTATCTATATTTTTAATATTATGAAGAATATTTTTAACATCTTCCATTTCTACTTTTACTGGTTTAGTATACTCTTTTCCAAGGTTTGCAAATAATGTTTCAAAAGTATACTCTATTTTACTATTTTCTAAGTTTTTTATACCAGTTGTTGTTGACTCATGTAATTGTAGTGACGACTTAGATAATTCATCTAGAACAAAACATTGTCCAAAGATATTCCAAGAAGTTGGATAGTGTTCTTCAAAAGCAAAGAGATTACTCTTTACTACTTCATAATTACTATTATTTAATAAGATACCAACACAAGACATAGAAGGTACTATATTATTAAGTTTAGGTAACACTCTTTTATATTTTGAACTGTTATACTCTTCTAATCTAAGACCTGGTCCATCAAAGTTATAGATAGCAGTTATTTTATTAAATAGGCTATCTTCTAGTTCCATACTACTAACTAAAGCAAGATTACCTCCTTTAGAGTGTCCTGTTACATAAACTTCTTTGTCATTAATATCTATATTTTCTTTTAAGTAGTTAACTGCTAGTGTTTGGGTAACTGTTAGATACTTATATGCTATTCTAATATTTTCAATCCAACCAATTAAAGAGCCATCTGTTCCTTTAAAACTTACTATTTTTTTATCATCTAAGATAAAAGTTGCCGCTCCAAACTGAGTAGTATCATCCTTAATTCTTACAAAGTTTTTAATCTTAAGATTTTTATATCTTTTAGAATTTTTTATAATATCTAATAGTTCATAAGCCTTAGGCACCATTACTCCTACATCTTTCTTATGATATTTATAAGTATAGTCATAAAATTCAGGTAGAGAAATTTCCTTATTAAAGGATTCTCCTGGCAAATATACTAATATTGAAAATAATAAAATATCAATTTTATTAAAAGTTGCTTCTTCTAAAGTTAAATCTTTATAGTAATTTAAATAATCTATTATTGTATACATCTACTACTCCTACTAATTAATCTATATTTATTATCTCATAGTCAGTGGTTCCAATACCAAGCTTCTCGGCTGTTTCAACAGTATGAATGGCATGTTTTTCTTCCATTCTTTTAATAAGTGATGCTTTCCCTTCATCTTTAGAATTAATAATAGCATCATAACAACATTTATCAAGTGCTACTGGATCAAGGCTTGCATAAATTCCGATATCAGCCATTTCTGGTTCACTTGGGTTAGAATCACAATCACAATCGATTGATATTTTGTTAGCTACATTGATATAAGCCATATTATCACTTCCAAAGTGCTCTACTACTGCTTTATCAGCTTCTGCCATACTCTCTAAGAATCCATCTTGATCTTCTGTATAGTTCCATAGTTCAACTGGGGACGTTGTTCTTCCTACAGAGTGAATCCAAGCTTTTCCATTACTAGAAGCTACACCAATACTCATATTTTTTAAAGCTCCACCAAAGCCTCCCATAGCGTGGCCTTTGAAATGTGATAACATTAACATAGAATCATAGTTATTGATATGACTTCCAACTATATTTTTATTTTGTAAATGTCCTTGATAATTAACAGGTATTTCAATACTTCCTTCACTATCCATTATATCAACATCTGCTATATCACAAAAGCCATGAGCTTTAATGGTAGCTAAATGATCTTCTGTTTTCATTCTCTTACCAGGATAAGCAGTATTACATTCAACTATGGTTCCATTTAATTTATGTACTAAATCTTTAATTAGATTAGGATCTAGATAATTATGTCCACCCATTTCACCAGTTGATATTTTAACAGCAACCTTTCCTTTTAATTCTCTATTTAAGGCTTCATAAATTTTTACTAGTCCATCACTAGTTATTTCTTTTGTAAAATAAACTTTTGCTTTTTCCATTTAATTTTCCTCCTCTTATTTCTATTATAAACTATTTATTACATTTTAACATAGAATTTTTGCACGAAACTAAGAATAATATTTACCCCATTTTGCACGAAACTAAGAATAATAGATAATTATTTGTAAAAGTAAATACATTTATATAATATAATATAATATAATATAATATAAACATTTGTTCGTCAATAACTGTTTTAATTTTTTTCTATTAAACCAAAAGAGAATCAAATATAACATTCCATTCTCTTTTAAAATTTAACATAAGGAACACCCAGTTTTGAATAAACATTATATGCCCTTGGTAAATGAAAGATTCTTGCTATTAATAAGTTATAGAATTCATCTATCATAATTATAGAACACAAAATAATACTAGTAGTAATAAATACTTTTTTGTTAGATTTTTTTGCTATATAAAAGATAAGTGGCAATACTAGATATATTAGTAATAGAGAGAAAACACCAAATACCAACACACTTCTTAAACAAACATAACCATTTATATTTAAAGCACCAAGTATTTCTTGACTATAATCCCAACATCTTTTCCCCGCTATTTTATCCATTCCAAGACCTGAAAAATATTCAAGTATACCAGTTGTTATAATACTAACCAGAAATACTTTTAATGGCTTCTTTCTATCTTTATAAGTTAATAAATAAATCATAATTGATCCTGTAGCATAAATATTAATCCAAGGTAGAAAGTTACCTCCTCGCCAATAAAATGTTTTCATACCGCCATTAAAATAATAAAAAATAAACTCATAAAGGAACCCAAACATACCAGTTATTACAACTAATAAGCAAAAAATACCTATCATTGTTTCTTTATCAAACTTAATATCTTCATTTAGATATTTTAAATATTTACTTCTCATATATACCCCTTTACTTCTTTTTATATAGGAAACACTCTTTATCATGAGAATAGATAATACCTATCGCTTGTAAATAAGAATAGATAATAACACTTCCTACAAACTTCATCCCTCTTTTTTTTAAATCTTTAGAAATACTATCAGATAATAAATTAGTTGTCTTATCTATCTCATAAATTATTTCTTCATTAGTAAAAGTTTTCAAATAGTTTCTAAAGCTACCATACTCTTTCCTAATACTTTTAAATATTTTAGCATTATTAATACTAGCTTTAATCTTTAATTTATTTCTAATAATCTTTTTATTATTTATTAATTCAGCAATCTTATAATCACTATAATTACATATTTTATCTAAATTAAAGTTATCATAAGCTTTTCTAAAGTCTTCTCTTTTATTTAAAACACACTCCCAAGAAAGCCCTGCTTGAAATGATTCTAATAATAACATTTCAAACAAGTAATTATCATCAAGATTAAGCTGACACCACTCTTCATCATGATACTTAACATACAAGGAATTATCCAAGTTACACCATTTACATCTAATTTTAATCACCCTACTCATATTTATTTTACTACACTTTACTATTTTTTCCTAAATGTTTTTTTATTAACTATAAAACATAATTACATCGTAACACATAATAGTACCTACTTTATTTTTACAAATTAATCATTAGTAATTGAAAACCATATTTCTCTAAAAATTTATAAATATGTTTTTTGCTTATTTTAACTTATAAAACAATCTACTCTTTTTAATAATTCATCTATAAATAACTCTTCATTTATTTTATAAATATAGCTATACTTTTTACCAATA
>CAKPPW010000024.1 GCA_934177995.1 uncultured Bacilli bacterium | reverse complement strand
CAATTTTACTATATCTTATCATTTAATAGCAATAGCAAAAACTATCATCATTAAAAGAATGAAAGGAATAGTTAATAATAATATTTCTTTTACTTTATAAGTATCCTTTTTTTCTTTAACAGTAGGAGTTAATATTACCATTAAAAATGGTAGTAGTGGTAAGAAATATCTAGACTGTACTCCAGCAATACTTGTACTACCTACTTCTGTAAATGATAAGTATAAAGCAGTAGAGATAAGAGCAAAGATTAATAAGTACATTAAACCATATAATATTTTAGTTTTTACATTTAAGTATTTTTCTTCTACTCTATTTGAAAATAAAACATAAACAAATAATAAATAAAATACTAAAGAAGTAAACTCTAATATATTTCCAATATAAGAAGAGGCATATGATGGATTTGATAGCGATTTAACACTAATAAATAACTTTGGTCCTTCTAAAAGAAAGAATTTAACTAGTACTTTAGCATATCTAAAAGGATTAGTTATTATTAGTCTAAACTGTTCACTAGCATTAGTGTTACCACCTCTAGCATCTCCTGCTACCCCACCTATTAACATTGGTAAAACAAAAGTAGACATCAATAACAAAGTTATTACTACTATTAAAATTTTTATTGCTCTAGCTGTTTTTTTATCTTTAAATTTTTCATCTGGTAAAAATATGAGTAATAATAGTAATGGGGCATAAATAGCCTTCGGTAAACTAGCCCAAATAACTGATAATACAAATAAGAATAAATATTTATTATTTACTTTTTTTTCTTCTAACATATTAGTATATAAGGAAAAAGCTAATACAATTGAAGCTATTATTGTGGGGTCATAAGAAAATTCTGTCGCTAAAAAGATAGATGACAAAGATAGACCTATCAAGAATAAATAATTTTTATATCGCTTATTAAGTTTAATAGCAAAATAGAAAATAGTAATATAAGCTACTAGATTAAGTACTTTTGAAATAACAAAAGAAAACATAAAACTAATATTTAGAATACTACCTATTTTAAAGGCCAAATAGAAAGGAAAATAAACTAGTTTATTATACTTATTAGAATATTCACCAATTAATCTAGTATATTTAGTTTTCTTATGTAAATCATCTAATGATTTATAAAGTCTAGTTCTTTCTTCTTTAGTACTAAAAGTTTGGTAATTAATATAATCTTGATTCTTTAATACATCAAAGGTTTTAGAATATTCCATACTAGTAGATGATATAAACTTATTAGCATTCATAAAATGGGTACTATCATCCCAAGATAAATAAAGACTATTAGGTAAGGAAACAATCATCAAAACACCACTAGTTAAAGCAATTATTAGAAAGGCTTCTTCCTTGCATTTTGCAAAATAATCTCGATAAGTTATTAAAATAATAGTAACTAGCATAGTAAGAAACATTACTAAGAATCTTGTCATATCAAAATAAATGTTATTATTAATGGTAATGTCTTTTATCTTTACATCTTTATTATTAAAAGTAAGTTTTAATGAATCACTTTTTAAATTTATTTTTTTAGTAGCTTTATCAATCAGAACAGATGATATAGAACTAATACCATTACTACTCCAAGTAAAATCTTCTGGACATTTATAACTAAATTCTATTTTATTTACATAGTTATCTTTTACTTTAACGGTAATACTTGCTAAGTCTTTAGTGGCAACAAAGTAACCATCTTTTTTAACAAAGCCATCTGAATTTGTAACTTGAGCTTTATATTTATCATGATATTTTAAAACATTGCGATTAAAGACTACCACTTCTAAAAAAAGAGATAAGAAAATACTTAGTATTATAAGCTTTGTTAAATTATCTTTATTAAATATCTTTTTAAGCATTTTTTCTACCTCCATTTTTTAAAAGGGAAACATATAATAGTAAAACAATAATTCCTAAAGAATAATACCAAATATAAAAGTAATTACTTTTCTTATATACTGTTCCAAAATATAAACTATTATCTTGCTCTTTATCATTTAAATACATACTAGTATTATTCATTTTATCAGTTATATAAAGAGTAACTGGATAATTGGTATTTTTGATTATAATATCTACTGTGTATTTTTTATTTTTCTTAAATTTATATTTTAGAAAATACATTTCGTTATCTACTAATTTATTAGCTTTTATTTTATATTTCTTAGACTTCTTACCATTAGAAATGGTTACTAGTATTTTTCCTTTAGTAACATCTCTACCATAAGTAGCAAAGCGAAAGCCAATAGAACTTGAATTTTCTTTTAAGGTAAAGTCTTGGGTAATCCTATCATTATTAGATAACTCACCTATTACTTTTTGTTTGTCATCACCTGATGTAGTCATGGAATAGGTTTTTACTGGTCTAATTAGTGAAAAGAGGATTAATCCCACTAAAATAATTATAATGATTAAGGAAAATTTTATTTTAGTATTATTATATTCCATGTGTTTCACCCCTTAATTATATAAATCTAGTATTTTATCCTCAATATTTTCCCAAGAATATTCTTTTGCGGTTTTAATGCCATTAGTAATTAGTTTTTCTTGTAATTTCTTATCAGCTACTAATCTTTCTAATTTTTCTACTGCTTCTTCTATATCTCCTTGTTTATATAAAAGACAGTTATACTCATCTTTTAAGTACTCACTATTACCACCATTAGGTAAGGCAAGAACTAAACCACCAGTAGCCATCATTTCAAGTGGTGGATAAGAAAAACTTTCTAAGATACTTGTCTTAATTAAGACGTCATGATTTTGATATATCTTAGCTACTTCATCATGAGGAATCTTATGATAAAAATTATCAACATGATACCATTTCTTTGGTTCTTTTTCATAAGATAAATATGATATTTCATATTTAGACTTATCTAGTTTTTCCACAATCTTAAAGCTTTCATCAACATTTTTATAAAAATCTTTACTGTTACCCTCTATTAGTATTCTTATCTTATCATGTTTTTTTCTCTTTACTTCTTTAAACTTTGCTAAATCTATTCCATTAGGAGCATACTTAGCATCTACTAAAAAATCTTCTTTTAGCCAAGTCTTGCACCATTTAGATATAGTTAAATAATCAACATTAAAAATATTATTATAAGTTGAGTTAGCCATTCTTTTTTCATATTGACCTGGCTTATAAAAACCAGTTTCCATTGATTGAACTAAGTACTTAATATCTTTGCAATTAGCATACTCTCTTGCATATTTAAGTGTTAACCACATAGTTGCCACCATAGTATCAATATATGCTAAAAATTCTGTTCTTTTATAAGGAACAACTAATAGACTATCAGTACCTTCAGTAACAATAGAAACATTTTTAGTCTCATCATTTATATTAATAGCAGTAACATCATAACCATGTTTCTTTAAAATTATTCCATGTTTTACTGCTACCATTATCCCTCCACTAATATTGGTTGAAGGAAGAATAAAACAGATATTTCTTCTTAGTTTACTCTTAACAAAATCAACTACTTTTCTTCCACTAGTAGTAGTAACATGGTGTTTCATAACTTCATTATAAGCATTAAGAGCTATAGTTTCTCTATATTCTTTATTTTCTATTAATTTTGATAAATTTTCTTCCCAATCTTTTAAATCATCACATAATAAGCCAGTTTCATTTGCTACTATAGCACTTTTAAAGGCTCCTACATTAGAAGCAACTGTTGGAATCTTAACTAAAGCTGCTTCAGTCCATTTATTTTCTGATTTAGCTTCATTAAAAATAGTATCTTCTAGTGGTGCTAAATTAATATCAATAGATCTAATTAGTTTAGGTAAGTCTTTCCAGTCCATAAAAGGACTAGTTAGTACTTTATCTTTTACCTCTTCCATCTCTTCTGGTAAATCTAAAAGACCAACTATTTGTAAATAAACATTAGGATACTTTTTTAAGATGTTTATAACACTAGGCATAATAAGTTTAAAGTCATCATTATGAGTAATAGTTCCAGATAAATAGCCAATTATTATCTTAGAATCATCTTTTTCTACGGTGTTAAGAGCTATTTCCGAATATTTTACCATCTCTTCACTAGCAACATTTCTATTTATAAAAGCTTCTTTAACATGTAGAGCCATTTCTTTTTGTAATCTATCAGTTGATGCGATAGCATACTCACATAAATCTAGAGTTTTTCCCATTCTTTTAACGCCATCATCATATAAATTTCTATCCGCTCCAGTAAGACTTTGCACATACTTAATTTGATCAGTATATTTAGTATCAAATACCAAATCATCTATATCATAAAAACAAGTCTTATTGTTTTCCTTAGCTTGTTTAATAAACTCTTCAATTACTGGTAAAATAGGACAACGATAAAAAACAAAGCCACGATAAAATCTTAACATATCAAGTGTTAATTTATCATAGTCAATCTTATCACAGCTCAATCCATAAGACTCAAATTGTTCAATTTGATGATCTACTCTATAACGTTGAGGATGAGGAAGACAACAACCATTAATAAATAAAATATCTTTAAATCCCCTATCATATTTACTATTAAAAGTTGTTACTTTGAATTTAGTATAATTAACAGTCTTTTTAACTAAAGGACCTACTCCTTCATCTTTTAATGTATTTTTAACTTTAAGTGATAATTCTTTAATCTTACTCATAATGCCTCCTTATTTTTTATATGGATATTTACCTTTGATTCCTTTTTTATAATCTTTTAGTCCTCTTAAATACATCTTAATCTTATTTATCTTATCTTTTTCAAACAAAATAACACCAATCATATTATGTCTTTGACTAATAAGACTATAGCAATAACCAGGGTCTATATCAACATACATATCTTTTATATAGTGATAATTTCTCATTATATAGTATCTTCTAATAGCCGAATGATTAGTACATAAAAATAGTCTTCCTCTTATATTTTTATAGAATATATCTCCCAAGTTATGATCTATTTCAATAGAATTAATTCTTAGAATTTTAAAACCATTCTTATGTAAGTTCATACAGTACTCAATATCTATACCATCGATAAATAAAAAGTCTTTATAACCACCTATCTTTTTCCAAATATCAAGGTTTACTAAATTACCAGATGTCATTACATCATGTGGATCATCATACTCTGCCTCTGGTTTCTTATCAATTAGCTTAGTATGATGCCAAGGAGTAACAATACCTACTTTAGACATATCTTTAGTAAGTACTACTTCCTTCATCTTAGCAATTACTCCCTTTTTAAAAGTAGTATCTTGATCCATTGTAAGTAGCCATTTATACCCTTCCTTTAAAGCCTTCTTAGCTCCCATATTCATGGCAGTAGCTACTCCCAAGTTTTCATTTTTAAATATATATTCTATCTTTTCACTTTTAGGAAGATGTTTCTTATTGTCATGACCTTCCGTATTATCAACAATATATAATCTATCAATATCACCTAAATAAGTATCTATATTTTTAATATCTTCATCAGTTGGATTATAAAGTGTTACTACTCCTGCTATTTTTAAATCTTTTTTTGTTGTCATCTTACCCTCCTATAATTCTTCTGCAAAACCTTTCTTTAGTTTTCCAAATATTTTATAACCCATAATTAGTATTAACACACTTACTAAGAAAACAATACCAAGTGCTTTTAAATTAGGCATAGTCTGATAATAGAAAATATCTCTATAAGAGTTAATTATTGTTGTTAAAGGATTTAAATTTAAAATCCAAGAAAACTTAGCTGGAAATAAATCTGATGAATATAAAATTGGTGTAGCATAAAATAACATTGACACAAGAAAAGCTATTATATATTCAGCATCTCTTACATAAACATCTATGGCACTAGTAATAAAAATTAATCCTAGCATTAAAATGTATTGAATTAAGACTATTAGAGGTAACATTAATATATAGAAACTAAAGCCTATTCCACTACAAATTAAGAAAATAGCAATAATAATACAAGATATTAAGAAGTTAATCAAACCACTAGTAACTATAGAAATAGGTAATACTTCTCTCGGAAAGTAAACCTTCTTAATAATTCCTCCATTAACAACTATAGTATTTGTTCCTTGAGATATAACATTAGTAAACCAAGTCCAAGGTAGGACACCTATTACCACAAAGGTAACATAATGCGGTTGGGTTGATCTTAAGATAAAAGGAAAAACAATCGCATAGACTAAAGTCATTAATAGTGGATTAACAAAGCTCCATAACACTCCCAAAAATGAGCCTTTATATTTTCCTCTTATTTCCTTACTAACATTACTCTTTAATAATTGTCGATAATCATATAATTCTTTAAACATTTTAACCACACACCTTTAAATAATCATCTATTACTTTATCAATTTTGCCATCTTCTTTTACTTCACCATTATATATCCAGATACCTCTATTACATAATTTTTTAACTGCTCCTAAACTATGACTTACAATTACTATTGTCTTATCAGAGTTTTTAAGTTCTTCTAGTTTAGCAAAACACTTATCTTGAAAGTGTTGATCTCCTACTGCTAAAATTTCATCAATCAAAAGTATTTCAGCATCAACATTAATAGCAACACTAAAGGCAAGTCGCATATACATTCCCGAAGAATAAGTACGAACAGGAGCATCAATAAATTCTCCAAGTTCTGAAAAATCAATTATGTCTTGAACCCTAGCATCTATTTCCGCAGCACTAAGTCCAAAAATAGAAGCATTAAAGTAAATATTTTCCCTACCGGTAAAATCAGGATGGAAGCCAGCTCCTAACTCTAAAAGTGAAGTTAATTTACCATTAGTTATTATCTTACCTTCAGTAGGATAAATTATTTTAGTCATTAATTTTAGTAAGGTTGATTTACCACTACCATTAACGCCAATAAGAGCAACTGTTTCTCCTTTCTTAATAGTTAAATTAATATTTTTTAATACTTCATGATAATCAACTTTAGTCTTATTCCAAAAAACAAGTCTTTCTTTTAAAGTATTGGGTTTATCATAATAAATCTTAAATTTTTTTGAAACATTATCTACTTTAATTGCAAAATCTACATTTTTATTACTTTTCATAATTCCTCCATTACTTACACCTAACTATTATATCACATTATATATCTTTTTTATTTTTTAGTTTTAATATTAGTCTACAAACAAAACTTTCATTTATAGTGTCATGTAAATCTTTAATCTTATCTTCTAGTTCTTTTATTCGTAAAGATGATATTATATTGGCATCTGCTAAACTCTTAATAAGTTCTTGTTTTTCTTCATTACTAATATCTTTCATGGTAATACTAAAAGTAATAATATCACCCTTCTTAAAGTTACCATCTAAAACAATATTTAGTTCATTACTATATAAAAGATTACTATCTTTATAATTAATTGAATTATAAACTTGATAAGAGATATTATCAGATCCAGTTATTTCTATATCACTATAATAAACACAACTTTTATTTAGGGAAAAAATATAAATCTTATCAGTATCATAAGATACTTTCTCTTTAAAGGAAAAACTATTATTCTTAATAGAATATTTTCCATGATTATCTTTATTCATATCATAAGAATAAATATCACCAAAGTAAATACTATAGTTTTCATAATTAGAACTTACATTATGATTGTCCCAGTTAAACCATTTATTAGAAAATGCTTTTTCATTTATCCATTTAACTTTAAGACCTATTTTATATATACAGTAATTAAAAGATAATTGGTCTCTTGTACTATAATTTAAAATCATAGAAAACCAAAGTCTCATTGTCTCCTGAACTATCTTATCTTTTGGTCTTTTAATATAGACAGTGCTTTCTATTAATCCATTATCAAATAAGTATTTTTCATCTTCATAGAACTTTAAGATTCTATTAATATTTCCTTTTGACTCTTTATTAAAGCGATAACAAGCATAAGCTTCATCTTTAATATTATCTCTCTCACCATGTTTAAAAGCGACAAACACATCTTTCTTATCTAAATAAGTATTAATAAAGTCTTTTATATTTTTCTTAAACGTTACTGCTCCATCCATCCAAAGTAATATATCATAATCATTAATTAATTCATGTCCTAAAATTTTTATCTTTCTTGCTAGTTGTACATTAGATAAATTTTCATCATCAATATAAATAACATTCCATGTATTAGATTTAATCTTTTTATTATTAGTAAAGCAATAATAATCTATTCCTTTTTCTAATTTTGGTATTTCTTTTAAATTATCATAATCTCCTGTTATACATGTATAAACACATATTTTGTTTTTCTTACTCATTTTGTAACCACCCTATCTAATATGAGTATAGCATAGTAATAGAGTAAAATTCAAAGTAAATTTAAATATATCTTAAATTAATATTTATACTATTTCCTATTATACAAAAAAGAATGAACATTCTCATTCTCTTTAAAAGTCTACAAACCAAACACTGGCATCAACATTACCAGTAATTCCCTTAACTTTTTCTTGTGATGAATACTGCCAACCAATATATGAACCAGTATATGTACAATAATGATTGTACTGAGCTATCCAAGCTATTTTATCTCTTAAATAAGGGGAGTTAAGTTGATTATCTGCCATTGATTTATAAGTATAAAGTTTAGTAATAGAACCATAACCAGCACTATTCATAACTTGCATATATCCATCTACTACTTGTGTATAGTTAGATAATTGCATATAAGAAGTAATGTTATTACTCTCTAAATCATAAAATATTCCTATTCTTGGATTAAGTGAATACTTTTTTATCATAGATAAAGTAAAATTAGCATACTCCTTACCATCTTCCAATGTTTCGGCATAACTATACAAGTATATACCATATGGAATATTAAGTCTTTTAATAGCTTCTATATTTTTAGCAAATGATAAATCTTCTTCACAACCTGCCCCAATTCTTAGAATAACCCCATCAACATCTCTTTCTCTAGCAATTGTATCCCAATCAACATCTTTCTGCCAATTAGAAACATCTATAACTTTTTTAACATTTTTACCAATCATTACTCCTAAAGAATTGAAAAAATATTTTGTATTCATTATATTAATCCAGTCATTAGCAGTATTACCATTTTTATCTTTATAATGGATATTACCATTTTCCTGATAAAAACCAGTAGTAATATGATAATTAGTATTAGCTAGACTATTCTTTCTAGAATCTATCTTTAAATATAACTTAACCTCAATAGCTTGTATATCATAATAATCTGCTCCCGTTTCTTCACCATTCTTAGCCCAATCTAACCAACCATATCTTTCCGAATGAACACGATAATAAATATCATATTTTTCTTTTAATTCATCAGTTAAATCAATAGCAATTAAGTAAATTGGTTTACTTTGACCAGTTGTTCCTGTATAACTATTATCAGTTATATATTCACTCCATTTATCATCACTACCATATGATTTATAAATAACATTTCCTGATAAAGTAGTAGTAAGATTAATTTTAAATGCTTCTAATCTCTTACCAAGTCCAGTAGTACCAGATATTTCTCCTTCAGTTACTGCTTCTTGGTCACCAATAGACTGAACATGAGCTTGATAAGTTAGGCTAGTTTCTTTTTCTTGATAACTGTTACCAGTTGCTTCTCCAGTATCTTTTAAAACTAATTTTATTTCAATAGCTTCAAGGCGAAAATCATAACCAATTGTACCAGCCATCTCTCCATTCTTAGCCCAACCTAACCAGCCATAAGTTTGAGAATGTACTCTATAATAGATATCATATTTTAAAGCCAACTCATCTGTAAGAGTAATTTTTATAGCCTCTAACATTTTAGACTTTCCTGTTGTTCCTGTAACCTCTCCTGCATTCTTTTCATCTTGCCAACCTATACCTTCAATATATGATTGATACTTAAGAGAACCTGTATATTGATTATTATTAACACTAATAACCATAGCTTCTATTCGCTTACCCTGACCAGTAGTCCCTGACATTGCACCATTAGAAACTAGTCCTTGCCAACCTATATCTTGAATATGAGACTGATAACTAATTTCTGTAGCTGGTCCCACATAACTGTTACCAGTTGCATCTCCTGTATCTTTTAAAACTAATTTTATTTCAATAGCTTCTAGTCTTTTATATTCATTAATAGTACCAGCTGTCTCACCATTCTTAGCCCAGCCTAACCAGCCATAAGTTTGAGAATGCACTCTATAATAGATATCATATTTAGTAGCAATCTCTCCTGTAAGTCTTATTTTAATAGCTTCAAGTCGTTTGTATTCACCTGTAGTACCAGCCATTTCTCCATCTTTTTTCCAGCCTTGCCAAGCATAAGTTTGGACAAAAGTCTGATACTCAACGTCTCCTTCTATAGATGAGTCTAAATTAATTTTTATTCCTTCAAGACGTTTATATTCACCAACAGTACCAGATAATTCTCCATCCTTCTTATTATCTTGCCAACCATAAGTTTGAACATGTGTTGAATAAGTGATAGAAGGTGTGGTAGTAACCTCCTCTACTTTAGTAGTAATATCACTAGCATTAACGGTTTTACAAGAAAGCAAAAGAAAAAGAATTAATAATTTAACAATCTTTTTCATCAACTTCTCCTCCTTGCTGGATTAAATAATATTATTCCATTATATTTATTTAATATTTTCTCTTTACAAATTACCTTTATATTAATCCTATCAAGCATTAAAGTATTAATTATAGGTGCAACCTCTTCTAACTGCTTTAAAGACTTTATCTTTATTTGCTTACCAGCTACAATATCATCATAAGAAACATTATTATTAATATAAACAATTGGATCATTTTTAACATATTTAGCATACTTTTTATCATACTCATCATGCCAACGTTCAAAAAATATCTTTAAATGTTCTTCTCTAATTGCTAACTGTTCTTCACTTTCACCAAAAGATACTCTACACTGATGATAAACGTAAGTATCTATTAACACTTTAGCAAGAAATCCTTTTTCATGAGCTTTAAACTGGTAATCAGTCTCTTCTGTATACCCTTTACCAAATATTTCATCAAGATAACCTACTTTGTTAATACATTCTCTACTAATCATTAAACAATTACCAACCACTGTACAAGCATCAAATGTTTTACCACTAAACTGTTTTTCAAACACTTCATTTACCTGCATAAAATTAAGTCCTAAAGGAATTGGATAAGATAAATTAGCAGCTACTGAGGAGATTGGACATAAAAGACCAATCTTATTATTTTTATTCATCGCATTAGCCATCTTTTCTATAGCATTAGCAGATACTAAACAATCAGTATTTAGTAGTAACACATAGGAAGAAGTTGATAGTTTTAATCCCTTATTACAAGTTTTTACAAATCCTAAATTTTTATTATTCCTAATATACTTAACTAAATTGTCATACTTTCTTTCTACTTCTTTAAGATAATTAACAGTCTCTTCACTTGAACAATCATCTAATAAATAAACGGTACCTAATACATCATAATTTGTATTTTTAAAAATACTTTCTACACACAATTTTAACCAATCTAGTGAATTATAAATTGGTATGATAACATCTACTTTATATTTTTTCATATAATTACCCCCTATCAATATCTTTCTAAAGCATAAAACATGCTACCACCTCTAGCATCATCTACATCCATACTTCTCTCATTCCAAATTTGTTCTAATGATACATAACCATTATTACTAACTCTTAGCGGATCATATATATATGTTGAATTACCAAGGTATTTATGAAAGACAATTGCATGATTCCAACTAGTTGTTCCAAACTTACCAGGTCCCATAGCTGCATATATTATTTTCCCATCAGTTAAAGCTTTTATCGTGTCATCTACCGTTGTAATTGGTGTATATTTAACATTATAGTACTTAGCCGCTTCTACAACAGCAAGACCACTAGCACCAGTTGTATAATGATTATATTCATTAGTATTATAATACAAGTAATTAGCAACTTCCACCGGTAATACAGCTTTTCCTAATATTCCTGAAAAGGCCATAGCTAAACTAGTAGGAGTACAACCAGTATTAGCCATTGTTTTACCACCATAGTTATTATTAGCCCATCTTGCATCTTTTTGATTATAGTAAGTTGGAGCATAATAAACTTTTTCTATATAATGATTATTAGTATCAAGTAAATCTTTTGTCTTATCCTCCTTTAGGAATAGTTTAATTTCAATAGCTTGCATATCAAAATGATTAACACCTGCTACTTCACCATTCTTAGCCCAACCTAACCAACCAAATTTATCAGAATGAACTCTATAGTAAATGTCATATTTAGAAGCTATTTCTCCTTCTAACTTAATACTAATCAACCAAATAGCTTTAGCTTGATTTTTAGTACCGGATACCTCACCCATACTTTTATATTCTTCTTCAAATCCAACATTTTGAATATAAGACTTATATAAGACTTTTCCCTCAAGCTTAGTATCTAGCATTATTTTTATAGCTTCTAATCTTTTACCAAGTCCAGTAGTACCAGATATTTTTCCTTCGCTAACTACATCTTGGTCGCCTATATCCTGAACATGTGATTGATAGCTTAAAAAAGCATCTTTTGAAAGTAAACTGTTACCCGTTTCTTCACCTTCACCTTTTTTTACTAATTTAATTTCTATTCCCGTAATAGTATAAGAATAACCAATACTACCTGCTACTTCATCATTTTTAGCCCAACCAAGAAAGCCTAATTCTTTTGTACAAACTCTATAATAAATATCATAAGTTGAAGCTAACTCACCAGTAAGTTTAATTTTAATTGCTTCTATTCTTCTAGCTTCTCCTATAGTACCAGATATTTGATTATTAGTTTTATAATCATTTTCAAAGCCATATCCTTCAACATATGATTTATATAGTACTTTACCGGGATTAGCTATATCAAAGGCATCTAGTGCAAAGGCTTCTATTCTTTTTTCTTCAGTCATTTTACCAGATATACCACTAGTAACTTTATCTAACCAACCATAACTTTGAACATGAGTAGTATAAGAAAGCTTATCTCTATAACAAACATAACTGTTACCAGTTTCTTCACCCTTATCTTTTTCTACTAGTTTTATCTCAATTGCTTCTAGTCTTTTATATAGTTCAGCTGTTCCTGCTACTTCACCATTCTTAGCCCAGCCTAACCAACCAAAACTTTGAGCATGTACTCGGTAATATATATCATATTTACTAGCTACTTCGCCAGTTAATCTTATTCTAATTGCTTCTAATCTTTTAGCTTCACCAACAGTACCAGATAAATCTCCATTTTTTACCCAATCTAGCCAACCATAAGTCTGAGAATAAGTAATATATTCAATATCTCCTGCTATACCAGTAATATTTATCTTAATACCTTCAAGTCGCTTATATTCCCCTTCAGTTCCTGCTAACTCACCATCTTTTTTAGGCTCTTGCCAACCATAACTTTGGACATGAGTAGTATAAGTTACTGATGGTTTAGTAGTAATTTCTTCTTTATCTTTATCTTTTTCTTCTTCTATTTCTTTACTCTTAACTATTAAGTTAGAAGAATTCTTAGGAACAGTTACTGCATACATCATCTTTTTATCATTTATGGTACCAACAAAACTATAGTCAGTTCCAATCTTATCATCAACAACTGAATAAGTATCATTAGTAACTTTTAAAAGATAGCATTTATTATCACTTTGATTAATATAACTAATATAAACATTATCATTAATAATATTCATAGAAATATCAGAATAATTATTAATATTTAATTTAATATTCTTTGAGTCTTTACCATCATAAATATAGAGAATCAAGTTATCTTTACCATCTCCAATTAAAATATATAACTTATTATTATAAGTCTTAGTAAGATGAAGTTTACTACCTGCAATACTAGATTCAAAAGTTTCATTAAAAGTGTTATTACTTAAATCAAATGACTCAAGCTTTCCCTTATTATTAGAATCAAAATAAGAAGAATATGCTAAATAAAGCTTATCATTATAGTTAATAAGACTAGGATTTCCAAAGTTTTTTGCTTCTTTAGTAAATACTAATTTATCACTAATAATATCTTTAACAACGACTCTTGTGTTAACTCCTGTTAAAACTTCTTCATAGATTCCATAAATAGTATTTTTTCCCTTTACTAACTCTACACTTGTAGGATAGTTAGTATTGTATTCTAAGAATTTGGTAAAACTATTATTTACTAGTTTATAATAAGTAATATGACCACTCACATTAATAGTTGATAAATATAAAGTATTATTAAGTACTGCTAAAGAAGGAGTATTACTATCTAGTACTTCATTTCCTACTATTTCAAATGTCTTTCCATTCCATTTTTTTACTATTACTTTAGTAGCATTATTTTCTTTTTTACTATATGCTAAATAAATTGTATTATTATCTTTATAAAGGACTGGCTTATCATATATATTAGTATCTACATTAGAAATAGTAGTCCATAATCCTTCTTGATTATAGTCAGCAAAATCAATATCAAAAGTAACACTGTTTCCATCACTAGCCATTTTTAAGTTACTTATTTCTACCCCACTATTAGTACCATCAGCATAATATAGGGTATTATCTTTATATGTTTTACTAAGATCCGTACTACCATAAGAAGTCTTACCTTTATTTGGTTCTAAAGCAGCATTATAAAATGAATTGTAGCCTTTATATTCACCAGTTGTTATAATATCATTTCCTAAATCTTTATCAGTAACATCTGGTCTATAAACATAAATATAATTTTCTCCTGTATTATTAGTCTTATTTTCTATACTTTCATTAACTCTATACATTAATAAACCACTAGAAGGAATATTATGTTCAAAAGCATAATAGTTATTTTTATTTCTCTTTCTATATTCAAGGACGATATATTCAGAATCCCTTAATGGAGTTTTTATAATATAAACTTTATTATCACCAGTTTCACTAACTGCAGTTAGCGAATAAGTTCCAGACTTAGTTATATACTTAGGTGTAATCCACCCCTTTGTTGCTCTTAAGTATGATAATGGATATTGTAAAAACATACTATTCTTGGCCATTACATCCCATAGACCAACTGGTTCCCCTATTCCATTTTTTCTATATAAATCAGGTAACCCAAGAGTATGTAAAAACTCATGAGCTATAACTCCTTGGGCTTGTTTAGCACCCAATGTGGCATCATCCATTACAAGTGATGATGAAGGAATAATATTATAATCAGACACTTGTAAACCATTTATTTTTTCACTACCACCATAAGACGTCTTATGAGGAGAAATAACACTAGATGAAGTAGCATCACCTTGAATAATAATTGTTAAATTATCAAGTACATTACTATCAATATTATTTAATTTATTCTTATCTATATTTAACAAAACTTTAGAAGAATCTATAGCCTTAATAATTTCATAAACAATAGCATCACTACTATTGTAATAATCTAAATCATTACTAAGTGTATAAGTAGCAACTGAAGTTTTATCACTACTTTCTTGGGGAAAATAGTTATCTACTTCTACCTTTCCTTCTGTTATAGTCTTAATATAATTTTTAAAGGAATTATCAGATCCTTGCCATTCGTTTTTGTCATACATATTTTTAATTAAAGTCCAATTATTATATGATGAGGATTTAGCATTAAATATATCCCTACTATCACTTTTAAATTTAGCAAAAATAACAACATTAGATACTTTAGTATAAGTTTTAGCTTCCACATCATAAATAGTAAAAGTAAATAAAAATGATAAACCAATTAGCACTGCCATTAATATTTTCTTATATTTCATAAAAAGTTCAACTCCATCTATTTTCTTCATTATAACATCATAATACTTAAAAAAGAAGACTTGTCTAATCTCTTTCAAACAAATCTCTTGTATATACCTTATCTTTAACATCATCTAGTATACTACTATATCTATTAGCAACAATTATATCACTTATCTCTTTAAATTTTTCTATATCATTTTCTACTCTTATATCATAATAATCTTTAATAGTTGGTTCATAAATAACTATATCTATATTTTTAAACTTTAGTTTAGCAATTATATCAAGTATAGCACTAGCTCTAAAGTTATCAGAATTACTTTTCATGGTTAATCTATAAATACCAACTACTTTAGGTTTCTTTGCTAAAATCATATCTACAATATACTCTTTTCTAGTTTCATTAGACTTAACTACTGCTTCTATCATATTCTGTGGTATATCTTTATAGTTTGCTAATAACTGCTTAGTATCTTTTGGTAGACAGTATCCACCATAACCAAATGATGGATTATTATAATTATCACCTATTCTAGGATCAAGACATACCCCTTCTATTATGTTCTTAGTATTAAGATGTTTTACTTCAGCATAAGTATCAACCTCATTAAAGAAAGCTACTCTAACAGCAAGATAAGTATTAGCAAATAACTTTACCGCTTCTGCTTCCGTTGATGTCATATATTTAACTACTATATCTTCTTTTAGCGAACATTCTTTAAGAAGGGAAGCAAACTTTCTTCCTTTAGGAGTATCACTACCAACAATTATTCTTGATGGATACAAATTATCATATAAAGCATGCCCTTCTCTTAAAAACTCTGGTGAAAAGAAGATATTCTTAATCTTATACTTTTCCTTAACTTTATCAGTAAATCCAACGGGAATAGTTGATTTAATTACAATAGTAGCATCTTTATTAATAGAGATAACTTTTCTAATGATATCTTCAACACTTGTTGTATCAAAATAGTTTGTCTCTTCATCATAATTAGTTGGTGTACTAATAATTACAAATTTCACTTCTTTAAAAGCTTTTCTATAATCAGTAGTAGCCTTTAAATCAAGTTTTTTATTCTTAAAGTAGTCTTCTATTACTTCATCTTTGATTGGTGAAATTCTCTTATTAATCTTATTAACTTTATCTTCTACTATATCATAAGCTTTAACTTCATTCTTAGTACTAAGAAGAGTCGCTAACGATAAACCAACATATCCAGTACCTGCTACTGCTATTTTCATAATATCCCCCATTACTAATCTATATATTTCTTTAACTTTTTAGTTATAACTTCATATCCTTCATCATTAGGATGAAGTCCATCATTAGTATATATACTATCAAAATTATCATCATCATCTTTTAATAAATCATACATATCTATATAAGTTATTTTATTATCTTTACAATATTTTTTTAATTCTTTATTTATTTCTTTTATATCATCATTCTTTCTAACATTAACCATCTTAGGAGAAAGTTTATAATTAACTGGATAAATACTTTCTAGATAGATTTCTGCCTTTGGTCTATTCTCTTTTATCCCTTCAATTATCTTTTCTACTCCTTCTACTATTTCTTCATTAGATTTATCACGAGTAAGATCATTAGTACCAATTAATAGAAATACTTTACTAGGATTATACTGATAAGCTCTTTTTTTCATATCTTTTAGTATATCATCTGTTGTATTACCACTTATTCCACTATTAACTACTGGTAAGTCTTTATAATACTTATCAAGGTCATAAAAGTCAGTGATAGAGTCTCCTAAGAATAAATAATTATCAGGTACTTTTTCTACCTCTTTAATCTTAGTAACTACTTTTACTTTATGATGATTAAAAGTAGTATAATGAAAAACAATAAATCCTAAGAAACAAACTATAAGAATGACAATAACTACTACTAAAGATTTAGAGTATACTGTATTTTCTACTATATTAGTATTTTTCTTTCTAGGTTTCTTGGTTAGAAAACTCATATCCATTTCATCTTCTACTTGATTATCTTCAAAATTAAACTTCTGTTGTTTAGTTTCTGATAAGTCTTCTTTTATCTCTTCTTCAAGTTTTTCATTTAAAGCTTCTTCCTCTTCTATTTCTTTTACTACTTCTTTATCTATAATATCTTCTTTTTCATTAGTTTCAAGTACTTCTACTTCATCAGTATAAAGAGATTCATTTCTCTCTATTCTTTTAGGTGTTACTTCTTTTATCTTATCTTTTTTTTCTATAAGATTATTATCTTCTAGTAACTTATCTATTTCATTTTTTGTAATTGTTCTAGTATTAATCTTATTAGTACTCTTCTTTTTTTTCTTAGCCATATCACTCACTACCTTTTTAATAATTCTTCTTCATTATATAACAGAGAAAAAACTATTTACAAGTATTATTTGCAAATAGTTTTAGTTTTTAATCTTTATAACTATTTTTATAGCTACCATCTTTAATAGCATTTAACCATTCTTCATTATTTAAATACCAGTCAATTGTTTCTTTTATACCTTTTTCAAAAGTATAAGTTCTCTCCCATCCTAGTTCTTTCTCTACTTTACTAGAATCTATGGCATATCTTAAATCATGTCCTTTTCTATCTGTAACAAACTCTATTAAGTCTTCACTCTTACCTAGTTGCTTTAATATTATTTTAACTATTTCTAAATTAGTTCGCTCAGAGTGCCCACCAAGATTATATACCTCTCCACTCTTTCCATTTCTAACAATTAAATCGACCCCTATATTATGATCAATTACATGAATCCAATCTCTAACATTTTCTCCAGTTCCATAGACTGGTATCTTTTCATCTTTTAATGCTTTAGAAATAGTAAGTGGTATTAACTTTTCTGGAAACTGATAAGGTCCATAATTATTAGAACAACGACTAATAGTTGTATTTAAACCATAAGTTCTATGATAAGCTCCTACTAATAAGTCTGCACTAGCTTTACTAGTTGAATATGGGCTTGATGTATGAATTGGTGTATTCTCAGTAAATAGTAAATCTTTTCTATCAAGTGGTAAGTCACCATAAACTTCATCTGTTGATACTTGATGGTATCTTGATACATTATACTTTAGGCAAGCATCCATCAATACTTCTGTTCCAATTATATTAGTTCTTAAAAACACTTCTGGATCTTTAATCGAATTATCAACATGACTTTCGGCTGCAAAATTTATTATTACATCAAATTTTTCTTTTGCAAATAAATCATATACAAACTCTCTATCAGTAATATTACCATGAACAAATTTGTAATTATCCTTTTCTTCTAAATCTTTTATATTGTTATAATTTCCTGCATAAGTTAAGGCATCTAAACAAACAAAATAGTCATCACTATATTTATTAACTACATAATGTAAATAATTACTACCAATAAACCCTGCTCCTCCTGTAACTAAAAATTTCATTATTATCAATCCTCCTGTAATTATTCTAACAATAATCGATAAAAAAAGAAATATTAAACATCTATTTATTTATTTTTTTAGTTAAAACATAATTATTAGAAGTACTTTTCTTAGCAACAATGTCATCAATAATTGTTTTAAATATTTCATCCATAATAACTGATGAATCATATCTAATCTTATAGTTATAATCGAATTCACCTACATCTTCTGATGAACACATTACAATTGGCAAATCGGTAAGTTCAAAACGTTCTCTCACTTCTTCAACTATATCTTCTCCAAACGGTTCAGTTTCCCACCCATCATCATATATAGGTAAATAATTATCACAGACAACCATATCAAATGGTGATAATTCATTAGTATTTATAAAGTTATGCTTTCTAATTGCTATTAATCCACTATTTCTCGATTGTTTCCAAGTTATAGATGGATTATCTACTACTCTATTAAGTGTGTCTTCTATATCTTTATACTTACGTTTGTTATCTTCAATAATTAATATATTCATAATATTATCCTTTCTATATATTAGTTAATTCTTCCATTTTATATGTAGAATATCCTTCATATTCATAGCTTACATCTATTCCTTTCATAAATACCTGTCTATTATTTATTTGATCTATAAGGGCACTTTGAAGCAATAGTTTTATCTCTGTATCCTTAATTGGACTTCTTTCCATAGCAAGCAAATATTCTTCTTTATCTATTTTACTCCAGTCAACCACTTGATTTAACTCTTTTTTTAATATCAAACCTAACCAAATACGAGTACTTCTTCCATTTCCTTCTCTAAATGGATGAGCTACATTCATTTCAACATATTTGTCTACAATTTCATCAAATGTATTTTGAGGCATTTCATCTATCTTACTTAGAGCAGCTGTTAAATATATACAGGGAACAAATCTAAAATTTCCTTTTGCAATATTTTCATTTCTAAGTTTACCTGCAAAATAGTAAACATCATCAAATAAAAATTTATGTATTTGTGATAATCCATTAAATGTTCCTACCTCAATTTCATTTATTTTATTAGTATCAAATAATTCTAAAGCCTTGGCTTTTGTAATACGTTCTTCTTCTTTTGCAAGTTCAACTAAATTAGTAATACTAAGCTTATTTTCTAACATAAAGCACCTCCAATATAGTATATATTATACCACTGTATATAACTATAAAGCCATATTTATTTCTAGTCTTATTGGTTTTTTATCTAAATAATATATTTAACTTATACTCGTTTCCATTAACATCACAAAATTTTTATTATAAACAAAAAGAAAACTCCATCGTTTGATGAAGTTATTCACATTTTCAACCAGGATCATTTATTAGTCGCACCACCTGGAAGCGAAA
>CAKPPW010000023.1 GCA_934177995.1 uncultured Bacilli bacterium | reverse complement strand
TTTATAGATAATGCAAAAGATCAAGTTAAACTACAAAATGATTTATTAAGTTATGTAGAAGCGGTAGTTAAAGCTGTAACCGAATATCTAGGATTTAAATATACACCACCGTTTGATTCAACAACTTATACTGTAAAGAAAGGTGATAGCTTATATAGTATAGCTAGACAATTTGGTATTACTGTAAATGAACTTAAATTTAGTAACAATTTAACTAGTGATACATTGACAGTTGGACAAAAATTAACTATTCCACAAAGTGATGTATCTGGAGATTTATACCAAGTACAAAAAGGGGATACTTTGTATAGCATTTCAAGAAAGTTAGGTGTAACAGTAGCAGACTTAAGAAGAGCCAATTCATTAAACACTGATACTCTAACACCAGGGCAATTACTAGTTATACCTAGTACAGAAGATAATAATGATAGTACTACAACGAACACCTATATAGTAGCAAGAGGAGATAGTCTTTGGACTATTGCTAATAAAAATAACATAACAGTAGATGAACTTAAAGAAGCTAATAACTTAACTAGTAATACACTAAGTGTTGGTCAAGTCTTAGTTATTCCTACATCATCAAGTGAAATACCAACTCCACCTGATAATAACGTTGGATATGAAACTACTTATGTAGTTAAAAGAGGGGATAGTCTATGGAGTATAGCAAACAACTATGGCATAACAGTAGACGAATTAAAAAATGCCAATGGTATCACCAATAACATGTTAACTATCGGACAAGAACTAATTATTCCTGTTTCAGTTCCATCAGATTCTACTAATACAACTACCTACGTAGTTAAAAGAGGGGATAGTCTTTGGTTAATAGCTAATAAATATAATACAACAGTAGATAATTTGAAATTACTAAACAACTTATCAACTAACTTACTAACTATTGGGCAAGAGTTAATTGTACCAGCAAACTAAAGGATTAAGTCCTTTTTCTTTGTCAACTTAATGTAAAAGAGAAGAAAATATGCTATAATTAGTATGTAAAGTAATATCATTTATAGACAAGGAAGTGTATTGATTTGTTAGATACTGCAATAAAATTACTAAATAAAATAACTGATAATGGCTATGAAGCATACTTAGTAGGAGGCTTTGTAAGAGATTACCTACTTGACATAAAGTCTAGTGATATTGATGTTACCACTTCAGCTACCCCTAAAGAACTAATGGAAATCTTTAATGACTCATGCCTACCTACTAATGAGTATGGTTCGGTAACCGTTATGTATAATAATACACGTTTTGAAATAACAACCTTCAGAAAAGAACAAACTTATAAAGATAATCGTCATCCAGAGGAAATAATCTATATAAAGAATCTTAATGAAGACCTTTTAAGAAGGGACTTTACCATCAATGCAATATGTATGGATAAAGATAAAAAAATAATTGATCCCTTAAATGGAAGACAAGATTTAGAAAAAAAAGAAATCCATACGATAAAAGATGCCAATACAGTATTTAATGACGATGTTTTAAGAATATTAAGAGCAGTAAGATTTGCCACAACACTAGATTTTACTATTGGTTCTTTAGAAAAAAATGCTATAATAGAGAACAAATATCTTCTTGACACACTATCAATGGAGAGAAAAAAACAAGAACTAGATAAGATATTCAGTAGTTCTAATGCTATTAAGGGAATAAATCTTTTGAAAGAATTAGAACTAGATAGCATCTTAAAATTAAATAATCTTTCTAAGGTTAAACCTTGTAGCCAGTTGATTGGAATATGGACCCAACTAGATGTTGATAATATTTATCCATTTAGTAATAATGAAAAAGACTTGATGGAAAATATTAGAAAAGTATTAAACTCATCACCACTGAATCCTTTAACACTCTATGAATGTGGACTATATCCTTCTGTAGTAGCAGGAGAGTTGATGGGATACTCTAATAAAGAAATAAATGAAGCATATTTAGATTTACCTATTCATAAACAAAGTGATTTAGATGTAACAACCGAGGAAATACTTAACTATCTAGAAAAAGAAGCAGGTTGTTTTCTAAAACCACTTTATGATTATTTAATAAAAGCAGTACTAACAAAGAAAATAGAAAATGATAAAGAACAAATTTTAAAGATGTGTAAATACTATTTAGAGGAGGAATATAATGAGTCAAGATAAGTTACAAAAATTTTTATCCCAAAAAGCAGTTACTATTCCCTTATTTCTATTACAAAATATCGAATCATTAGCACTAAGTCTAGAAGAGTTTTTATTTCTAATGTATTTAAAAGATAAAGGTGAAAGATTTGTTTTTAATCCTATAGAAATGGAAGAAGATACAGGTTTTGATAAAATGAAAGTGATGCAGTTGATATCTAATCTTACTGATAAGAAAATGATAACTCTAGAAACTACAAAAAATGACAGTGGTGTCTTAGAAGAAATGTTAGATTTAACTCAATTTTATAAGAAATACTTGTCACTATTTATCGATAATACTGTAGAAAAAGAAAATAAAGAAGTACCTAAAACTCTATTTGAGGAAATAGAAAGAGAATTTGGAAGAACGCTTAGTCCTAACGAATTAGAATTTATTAAAGCTTGGCTTGATACCTTTGATAAAGATGTTATTTTAGAAGCGGTTAAAGAAGCGACTCTTAATGGAGTATCTAGTATTCGTTACATTGATAAGATACTTTATGAGTGGGATAGAAAAGGAATCAAGAAAAAAGAAGATGTAGAACACTTCTTAAATTTAAAGAAACAAGAAGAGAAAGAACCTCTTGAAGTTTTTGATTATGACTGGTTTGATGAAGATGACGAAGAATGAGAAAAGAGAAATAATTTCTAAATACTTAGATGAACTTTTTCTTAATCCTAAATGTGAACTTATCTATCATAATGATTATGAACTGTTAATTGCTATAGTCTTAAGTGCACAAACTACCGATAAGAGAGTTAATATGGTAACACCAATCCTCTTTAGTAAATATCCTACCTTAGAAAAGTTAAGTGAAGCTCCATTAGATTCATTAGAAGAGATATTAAAACCAATCGGTTCTTTTCGAAAGAAAGCTATCTATGTTAAAGATATCGCTTATAATCTAACTACCAAATATCAAGGAGTTGTTCCAACAGATAGAGAAAAACTAGAGAAACTAAAAGGAGTAGGGAGAAAGACAATCAATGTATTCCTTAGTGAATATTATAACTATCCAGCTATTGCCGTAGATACTCATGTAGAAAGAATAAGTAAAAGACTGAAAATAGCAAGTAAGAAAGCTACAGTACTAGAAGTAGAAGAAAAATTGCAAAAGTTTTTTCCAAAAGATGAGTGGGCTAAGAGACATTTACAGCTAGTATTATTTGGAAGATATTATTGTAAAGCAGTAAAACCTGACTGTTCAACATGTCCTTTAAAAGAGTTATGTACTGATTATAAGAACTAAAATATGACAAAATTTGTCTATATAAGTTAATTAAAGTGTATTTTCTAATACATTTTTTTCTTTAGTGTGTATAATTATTATAGAAAGGATAGAAGTATGATAGAGTTAAGAGAAGTAAGTAAGAAATATAAAAATAATACTATTCTAGATGATATTTCTTTAACTATAGAAGATGGTAAATTAATAACACTTATTGGTGAATCCGGTTGTGGAAAAACTACTACTTTAAAAATGCTTAATAAATTAATTACGCCTACTAGTGGAGAAATATATATAGATGGTAAAAATATTAAAGATTTAAATGATATAGATTTAAGAAGAAATATGGGATATGTTATTCAACAAACAGGACTATTTCCTCATATGACTATCAAAGAAAATATTGAAATAATTGCTAAAACAGAAAAATATTCTAAAGAAAAAATTGATAAGAGAATAAAAGAAGTATTAAGAATGGTTGGTTTAAAAGAAGAAATGTTAGATCGTTATCCTAGTGAATTATCAGGTGGTCAACAACAAAGAATTGGTATAGCAAGAGCTTTTATGACTGATCCAAAAATCATTTTAATGGATGAACCGTTTTCTGCTCTTGACCCGATATCAAGAACGAGTTTACAAGAAGAACTATTAAAAATACAAAGTAAATTACATAAGACTATAGTATTTGTTACACATGATATGGATGAAGCCATTAAACTAGCTGATAAAATAGCAATTATGGAACAGGGAAAATTGATTCAGTATGATACACCTGAAAACATTTTAAAGCATCCAGCTAATCAATTTGTGGAGAATTTTGTTGGAAAGAAAAGAATTTGGAGTCAACCATCTCTAATTAAAGTGGCAGATTTAATGATAGAACATCCGATAACAGGTTCACCTGAGTATTCAATATTCTATTGCCTAAATAAAATGAAAATGATGAAAATTGATAGTTTAATGATTGTTGATGATAAAGGAGTATTCTTAGGATGCTTATATGCAGAAAGTCTAAAAGATGCTAAAACTACTAAGAAGAAAGCTAAAGATTTTATGATAAGTGATGTAGTAACAGTTAGAAAAGAAAATACTATTATAGAACTAACAAAGATAGTTAGAGAAAATAGACTAGCTAATATTCCTGTTGTTAATATGGATGGAACATTAGCTGGCTTAATTACAAGAAGTAGTTTGGTAACAGCCTTATCTCAACAATTTCTTGAGGAGGATGAATAATGGTAACATATTTTTTTGAAAATAGAGCCCAAATTTGGTCTTTATTCCTTGAACATATTGAATTAACTTTCTTTGCAGTTCTTCTAGCTATAGTTATCGGTATACCAATTGGTATCTTAATAAGTTATATTAAAAAATTAAATAAACCTATACTAGGACTAGCTAGTGTTTTCCAGGCAATACCTAGTATGGCTCTACTTGGTTTTATGATACCATTTCTTGGAATAGGAACAGTACCAGCCATTGTTGTAGTAGTTTTATATTCACTTCTACCTATAATTAAGAATACAGCAACCGGAATTTCTGGTATCTCTGATATGATGATAGAGTCAGCTAAAGGAATAGGCTTAACGAATTTACAAATATTATTCAAAATTCAAATTCCACAAGCACTACCTATTATTATGGCAGGAGTTAGAATATCTGCTGTTTCTGCTGTAGGACTAATGACTATGGCTGCCTTTATTGGTGGAGGAGGGCTTGGTTATTTAATCTTCTCTGGTATTAGAACAGTTAATAATAATCAAATCTTAGCAGGAGCCATACCAGCTTGTCTTTTAGCACTTTTTGTAGATTATTTATTCTCTATAGTTGAAAGACTAGTAACTCCAGTAGCCTTACAATTGAAAGGAAAAAATAAAGAAAAAGTATTAAAGAATAGGAAGAAAGACAAAGTAATATTAATAGTATTTATTATTTTATTTGCTATTTTCCTAATTAGTAAAATAGATTTCCATAAAGAATCTGCTGATACTCTAACAGTAGCTAGCAAAGACTTTACAGAACAAAATATTCTTTGTGAACTATCAAGTATTTATCTTGCTAACAATACTAATATAAAGATTAATAAACAATGTAACTTAGGTGGAGCTCAGGTAGTTTTCCAAGCCTTACAAAGAGATGATATTGATTTTTATATAGATTATCTAGGAACTGACTATACCGATATCCTAAAATATGAACCAATTTCTAATGTTGATAAAGTTTATCAAACGGTAAAAGAAGAGTTTGCAAGTAAATATCAAATAGCAGTACTTTCGCCAATGAGTTTTAATAATACTTACTCATTAGCAGTTACTAAAGATTTAGCTAGCAAGTATAATTTAAAAACTATTAGTGATTTAGCAATGGTATCTAAAGATTTAACAATTTCTCCAACTTTGGAATTTGTTAATAGAAATGATGGATTACCTGGACTGTTAAAAGCTTATAATCTAGAATTTAAAAATACTATTGCTATGGATGGTAGTCCTAGATATACTGCTCTTTTAAATAATAATAGTCAAGTAATAGATGCCTTTACTACTGATGGTTTATTAAGAAAGTTTAATTTAACAGTATTAGAAGATGATAAGAATTTCTTTCCACCATACTATGCTGTTCCACTATTAAAAGAGAAAACTTTAGAAAAGTATCCACAAGTAGAAAGTTTAATGGCTAAGCTTGGACCTTATTTAACTGATGAAGCAATGCAAGAGATGAATTATCAAGTAGATGAAGTAGGTAAGAATCCAGAAGAGGTGGCAAAAGAATTTTTACTAGCTAATAAATTAATTGAGGAATAGTTCCTCTTTTTCTTTTTTAATAAATTTGTTATAATAAGCTTGCTGTAAGGAGGTAGTCTATGATTTATTTTGATAACAGTGCAACTACTAAAACTAGAAAAGAAGTACTTGATACATTTTATAAAGTTAGTGAAGAGTTTTTTGCTAATCCTAATTCTTTACATAAACTAGGACTAAAAAGTAAAAAACTAATGAAAGAGGCAGAAAGTCAAGTAGCAAGTCTTATGGGTGTAAAGAGTGATGAAGTTATTTTTACATCTAGCTCTAGTGAATCTAATAATATGGCTATAAAAGGAGTAATTGATTACTACAAACATCGTAATAAATTAGTAATTACTACCAAGTTAGAACATGCTTCAATTAGTGAGACTTTACAACAATTAGGAGAAGATATAAGTGTCAAATATGTAAAACTTGATAAATTTGGACATATAGAGCTAGATAATCTTGATACCCTTTTACAAGAAGAACCAGTCCTTGTTACTATTCATCACGTTAATAGTGAAACAGGAATTATTCAAGATATAGAGGAGATTGGTAAACTTATAAAGAAATATCCTAAGACAATTTTTCATGTAGATGGTACTCAAAGTGTTGGTAAAATACCTGTAAACTTAGATAATGTAGATTTATTTAGTTTTAGTGCTCATAAGTTTTTTGGTATAAAAGGTATTGCTTGCTTAATCAAAAAAGAAAATATTAATCTTTTACCATTGATATCTGGAGGAGATAGTCAAACCATATATAGGGCTGGCACACCATCTGTTCCTTTAATTGCCTCACTTGCTAAAGCTCTTCGTTTAATTTTAGAAGAGGAAGATACAAATACCATAAAAGTAAAAGAACTTAATAAATATTTAAGAGACCAACTAGCTAACTTAGATGTAGTTATCAATTCACCAAAAGACTCCTCACCTTATATTTTAAACTTTAGTATAATAGGTAAGAAACCAGAGACAGTTTTACATACCTTTGAACTTTTTGATATATATATATCAAGTAAAACCGCTTGTTTATCAAAAGAAGATTATTCAAAAACACTTTATGCTTTAACTAATAATATGAATATAAGTAAAAGTTCTTTAAGGATTAGTCTATCAAAAGATAATACTAAAGAAGAAATAGATACATTCATAAAAGTTTTAAAGGAGGAGATACTATAATGGAGAAAATGATATTAATTAAATATGGAGAATTAACTACTAAAAAAGGAAATAGAAATTTCTTTGTTAAGACTTTAAAAAATAATCTAGAAGCTAAAATAAAAAAATATGATGCTAGTATTACTATGGATTTAGCTAGAATGTATATAAGTTATGACTCTCTAGTAGAAAAAGAAATAATAGAAGCTATAAATACTACTTTTGGAATACATTCCTATCATATGATATATATCTGTGAATCAAATAAAGAAGCAATTAGTAAATTATTAATAGAAACAGTTTCTAAAGTTGATTTTAAGACTTTTAAAGTAAAAGTTAAACGAAGTGATAAATCATTTAGTGAAACAAGTGAAGAGTTAGCACCATATTTTGGGGGAATAGTTTTAAAAAATAAAAGTAATATAAAAGTAGATGTTCATAATCCAGAAGTACTTATTAATATAGAGATACTAAAAGAAAAAACACTACTATATTATAATGCATTTAAAGGACTTGGTGGTTATCCAATAGGAACTCAACCTAAAGGATTATTAATGTTAAGTGGTGGAATAGATTCACCAGTAGCAGGATACCTTGCTATGAAACGTGGTATAAAAATAGAAGCTGTTTACTTTGAAGCTATACCACATACTAGTTTAGAAGCTAGAGAAAAAGTTTTAACACTTGCTAAGAAACTTGCTAAATATCAAACTGAAGTAAAAGTACACATTGTACCATTTACTAAAATTCAAGAAGAAATTTATAAAAATGTTAAAGAAGAATATGTTATTACTATAATGCGAAGAATGATGTATCGTATTATGGAGATGCTAGCTAAAAGAAATAAGTCCTATGCTATTATCAATGGAGAAAGTATTGGTCAAGTAGCAAGTCAAACACTACATAGTATGCATGTTATTAATAATGTAACTAATTATCCAGTTATTAGACCAGTCGCTTGTTTTGATAAATTAGAAATAATAGATATAGCTAAAAAAATAGATACTTATGAAACTAGTATTTTACCTTATGAAGATTGCTGTACAGTCTTTGTACCAAAGCATCCTGTAATTAATCCAAGTTTAGACGAATGTATTAAACAAGAAGAAAAAATAGCTTATCAAGAGATTCTTATGGATACTGTAAAAAATACCTTTACTTTAAAAATTAAAAATGAACAAGAAGAAAACTTAAAAGAATTTCTATAGGTAAAAATTACCATCAAAAAAAATGTATGAAATCTAAAAAAATTCACATTCTACTAATGTAGGAGGTGAAACAATGAATAACTCAAGTAACAACAGTTCAATGAAAATGCGTGTTCCTGGTGCTAAACAAGCAATCGATAAAATGAAATACGAAATAGCTAATGAATTCGGTGTTAATTTAGGACCAGATGCTACTTCTCGTGCCAACGGATCAGTTGGTGGTGAAATCACAAGACGTTTAGTTCAAAACGGACTTAATCAAGTAAGCGGAAGTTATACTAACAAGTAATTATAGATAACTTAGTCGATAGGCTGAAAAAGCCTATCTTTTTTATGATATTTTTTGTATACTTAAATAGTAGGTGATGATTAAAATGTTTGATGACTATAAAGGTTTTATTGATATAGAAGAAGTTTTAAAAAATGAATATAATTATACGTTTAATGGTGATTTAAGAGATTTATATAGTCAACCATTTATCGAATTAGAAGGGGAAGGTACTAATGCTTTATGTTGGATAAAATATCGAGGAAATAGTTATTTATTTAAACATTTTCCTGATTTTAAAAATAATGTTTGGGGTGAACTACTATCACAAGAGTTTGCCAAAAAACTAGGTTTACCATGTGCTGAGTATCATGCCGCTTATTTTCGGGATAAAAAAGGTGTACTTTCTAAACAAATGTTAAAAGAAGATGAAACATTAATTTTAGGATATGAGGTGTTTCAAGACTTCTTTACTAGTGAAACAAAAAAAGGAACATTAAAAGAAACTTTAAAGAAAAAATATGATAGTTACTTAATACCTGAAGAAATTAGAAATTATAATTCTCTAACACAGAGCAACTCTGTTTTTAGTAGACTTAATACACTAGATCAAGTATGGGATATTCTAGCAGAAAGAAAAGATTTAAAATCTGAGGAAGTTCCTAATATAATTAATAGTTATGCTAATATGTTACTATTTGATATATTTACTTTGCAAGGTGACAGACATCCTAATAATTGGGGATTAATAAAAAAAGGTGACACTTATAGAGCAAGTCCATTATTTGACAATAGTACATCATTTGGTCTTGGTTTTCCATTTATGGATAAAGTTGTGACTAACTTTAAAAATGCTTTTATGTATGCTAGATTTTCAAGAGATTATGAACAGATAGATAAAATCGTTTATTTAACAAGACCAAGTTTCACCTTATCAAGTGATAATATAAAAAATGGTGAAAAAGAATCGTCATTAGACGTATTTAGGGATTTTATAAGAAAAACAGGAAGTGAATCTATAAAATATATTGAACCATTTTTTAGAGAAATCAATGAACTGAATTTAGAAAATATGATTGAAAAAGTTTCTTTAGAAAATGGTATAGAAATGAGTGATGATTTATTAGGCTATATTTATAATGTTTTTAGTTATCATCAGAAAAAACTAGCAACTGTTATGGATATGGAATATCAAGGAGGTAGTAAAAATAATGCAGGAGAAAGTAGTAAAAGAATTTAATGAAGTAATAGAAGTATTTGGAGAAAGTAATTTAGATTATAAAACAGCCCTTTTATTTATAAGCACAAATCTTGAATTTTTAAGGAGAAAAAGAGAAGGTATAAAGGATAAGTTATTTTTAATAATGAATAAAAAAGAATTATGTAGTGTTTTATATATTAATAATGATAGTTATCTTTGGTCGACATATGATAAAGAAGAGTTTTTACCTTTTAAATCACCATCAAAGAATTTTGAAGACAATGATTCTATTGTTGAAAGAGTATTATCTTATACTGATACAGATAAAATAAAAGAAGCTATTCCAGAAATAGAAGATATGAATGTTGAAAATAAGGTGAAAACTTTAAAAAATATCGGACTAAACTCTAATGGTTATCACATAAAATAAAAATAGTTGGAATTTTTAAATATGTTTTGGTACAATAGGGGAAAGGAGATGCAAAAAAATGAAATTATTATCAGTTAACGCTGGGAGTAGTTCTTTAAAGTTTCGTTTATACGAGATGCCAGAAGAGAAACTTTTAATGAAAGGAATGTTTGAGCGAATTGGTCTTTTTGGTAGTTGCTATAGTATTAGAATTGGTGATGAAAAAGTTAGTAAAGATGTACCACTAAAAGATCATAATGAAGCAGTTAAGATTTTATTAGATGAATTAATAAGCAATAGAGTAATATCATCACTAGATGAAATTGAAGCTGTTGGAAATAGAGTTGTTCATGGTGGTAATAAATACTCAAAATCAGTAGAAATAACCGATAGAGTATTAATGGAAATTGAAGAAATCAGTGATTTAGCACCACTTCATAATCCAGCTGCTTTAAAAGGAATATATGCCTTTAAGAAAAATATTCCTAATGCTAAATTAGTAGCTTGTTTTGATACTGCTTTTCATCAAACAATGAAAGAAAAGACATATCTTTATCCAGTACCTTATGAATGGTATGTTAAGTATGATGTTAGAAAATATGGTTTTCATGGACTAAGTCATAAGTTTATAACTGAAAAAATGAGAGAAGTCTTAGGAAAAAATCCAAATTTAATAATTTGTCATATTGGAAATGGAGCATCAATAACAGCCGTAAAAGATGGAAAATCTATCGATACTTCTATGGGATTCACTCCAAATGCCGGTATAATGATGGGAACAAGATCAGGTGATATAGATTATTCAATCCTATCTTATATTATGAAGAAAGAAGAAAGAAACTTAGACTGGATGGATAGTCAATTAAATAAGAAAAGTGGTCTTGAAGGAATTGCTGGTATGAGTGATTTAAGAGATATAGATAGAGCTTATGAAGCACGTGATGCTAAAGCCTTGTTAGCACTTGATATGTATACCGATAAGATAGTTGACTATGTAGCTAAATACTATGTAAAACTAGGAGGAGCAGTTGATGCTATTTGCTTTACCGCTGGTGGTGGCGAAAATGATGATATCATTAGAAAAGAAGCTATCAATAAACTTTATCCATTAGGTATATACCTAGATGAAGAAAAAAATAAAGAAACAATTGTTAGAAAAGGTGTTGAAGGAATCATTTCTAGTAATGAATCTAAAATACCAGTTTATGTTTTAGCAACTGATGAAGAGTTAATGATTGCAAGAGATACTTATAACTTATCAGTAGAAGAATGATAGAAAGAAGAGTATTATGACAAGAGAACAGTGTGCTCAAAAAGCAAAAGATATAATGATAAATAAAAACTCATATGGTATATATCATAAGTATAATTTTGATACCTATAATTATGGAGAAAACACACCTATTAATTCTGATACTATTACTGATATGCCAAATGCTACAATCATATTAAGTGAGAAGGTATATGGTTCTCTTCAGGCTATTCAAGATGTTACTAATGAAGAAAGAAGAGAAGTACCATTCTTTCTATATGGTAGAGAAACAGCTAATAACGTAATTGAATTTGATGATTTTTTTACAAGTAGTAATAGAGATAATAGACAAAGTACAGAAGCAGTTTTTGATCAGGTTATGATTGATGATTTGGAAAGAAGAGTTAATAATAATTTAAATACTGATTTTGTCGTTTGTCATGGTCATTCCCATCCAGCAATAAGTGAGTTTTATCAGAATTTTTCACTTGGTGACTTTGCTTCATATATAGAGATGAATCAAAATAATTCTGTATTTAGAAATAAACAAGTTGAATTAACCAGTTGTTTAGTTACAAGCACAGGTGATATTAACTTTTTATTCTATGATAATATAAGTGAAAATTTTTACCGTTTTACTAATGTATATGCTAGGGATAATAATGCTCTTAAACCGGTAAATTGTTATAACTTAAACCAAGCGGATATATATTATAGTACAAGACAGAGATAGAAAGATTTACATTTCTATCTTTTTTAGATATAATAAAGTTGTTTTAGAAAAGAGGAATATTATGAAAATTTTATCAATTAATACAGGAAGTAGCTCACTAAAGTTTAGTTTATTTGAAATGAATAATGAAGAAGTAATTGCTAGTGGACTATTTGAACGAATTGGTCTTGATGGAGTTTATACTATTAAATATCAAGGTCAAAAGATTAAAGAAGAAGTAGAATTAAAGAATCATACTGATGCTGTTAAAATCTTATTAGAAAAATTAATATCACTTGAAATTATTAAATCACTTGATGAAATAGATGGTGTTGGACATCGTTTAGTACATGGAAAAGATAAATATGCATCTAGTGTTGTTATTACCGATGAAGTAGTAAATGATTTATTAGCATTTAAAGATTTTGCACCACTTCATAATCCTGCCAATGTACTAGGAATAGAAGCTTTCCGTGAAGTACTTCCTAATGTATTAATGGTTGGTGTCTTTGATACAGCATTCCATCAAACTATGGATAAAGAAACATACTTATATCCGGTACCTTATGAATGGTATACAAAATATGGAGTACGTAAATATGGATTTCATGGAACAAGTCATCGTTATATAACTGAAACTCTTACTAAAGAGTTAGGAAGAAAAGACTTAAAGATAATAAGCTGCCATATTGGAAATGGTGGTTCAATAACAGCTGTAAAAGATGGAAAATGTGTAGATACATCTATGGGATTCACTCCACTAGCTGGTATAATGATGGGAACAAGATCTGGTGATGTTGATCCATCAATTATCCCTTATGTTATGGAACAAGAAGGATTAAATGCTAGTGAAGTAGTAAATGCTTTAAATAAAAAATCAGGACTTTTAGGACTTAGTGAGAAAAGCAGTGATATGCGTGATATAATCGCTGCTGTTAATGAAGGTGATGAACAAGCAAAACTTGCCTTTAATAAATATGTAAGAACAATAACAGATTATATTGCTAAATACTATGTTTTATTAAATGGAGCTGATGTTATCTGTTTCACTGCTGGAGTAGGAGAAAATAGTATTCCAGTAAGAAAAGCAGTTTGTGAAAACTTAAAATGTCTTGGTATTAAAATAGATGATGATAAAAACAATGTAATGGGAGAAATGGCTAAGATTAGTACTGATGACTCTAGTAGCATGGTTTATGTTCTTCCAACCGATGAAGAATTAATGATTGCTAGAGATACATTATTCTTCTTACGTCAGAATGGATAATAATTATGTGGAATCAAATTTATCATAAAATAAAAAAATACGATAACATAGTTATTGCTAGACATATTGGAGCTGATCCTGATGCTTTAGCTAGTCAAATATCTTTGAAAGAATCAATACTCTTAACATTTCCTAATAAAAAAGTGTTAGCAGTAGGAAATGGTAGTGCTAAGTTTTCCTATCTTGGGAGGCTTGATCATTATGATGAACTTGATTCTTTTCTTCTTATCGTTTTGGATACACCAGATAAAAAAAGAATTGACTTTAAATACTTTGATAAAGCAAGTGAAGTAATAAAAATAGATCATCATCCTTTTATTGATGACTTTGGTGGAATTGAACATATCGATGTTGAAGCTTCTAGTACCTCAGAAATACTAATGGAATTTTTTAAAGTATCAAAACTTATGTGCAATAAAGAAATAGCTACAAGATTATATTGTGGATTAGTAAGTGATTCTAATAGATTCTTATTTGATACTTCTAGTTATAAAACTTTTGCCCTAGTTAGTTACTATCTAAAAAAGTATAAATTCACTTTATCAGATGTTTATAAAAAACTCTATATTAGACCTTTAAAAGAAATAAGACTAGAAGGATATATTAAAGAGAATATGAATGTATCAGAAAATAAAGTAGCATCTATTTTAATAACTGATGACATTATAACTAAATTTAAAGCTGATAGTGCCTCATCTGGTAACATGATTAACTTTTTCAATTATATAGATGAAGTGCTTGTTTGGGTTATAGCAACTGAAGATGTTAAGAATAATAATATCAGAGTAAATATTAGGTCACGTGGTCCAGTTATTAATAAAGTAGCAGAAAAGTATAATGGTGGAGGACATGCCTATGCTAGTGGAGCAAGGCTTGAAAACTTTGATATAGCTAAAGAATTAATTAATGATTTAGACCAAGCAACTAAAGAATATATAGAAAGTGAGACTAATGATGAAGATAAATAATGTAGAATTAGAAATGATTGTTACTAGAAGAAGTCAGTATCCAACTAATCATCAAAAAGAATTTTTATTAGTAGGACGTAGTAATGTTGGTAAGAGTAGTTTCATAAATACTTTATTAAATAGAAAGAATTTAGCACATACTTCATCTCATCCAGGTAAAACACAAACTCTAAACTTTTACCATATAAATAATGAATTTTATTTAATTGATGTACCAGGATATGGTTATGCTGAAGTAAGTAAAACTATTCAAGCTAAGTTTGGTAAGATGATGGAAGAATACTTAGAGACAAGAGATGAGTTACAAAGAGTTTTCATGTTAGTAGACCTTCGTCATAAACCAACAGAAGATGATGTAATGATGTATAACTTTCTAAAGTATTATCAAATACCTGTTACCATAGTAGCAACTAAAGCTGATAAAGTAGGATCTAGCAAACGAGAGAAATGTAAGAAACTTCTACTTGAAACTTTAGACTTAGTAGTAGGAGATAATGTTATAATCTTCTCAAGTGTTACTAAAGAAGGAAAAGACGAAGTATTAAAGCAAATAGATGAATTGTTAGTAGACACCATTTAATGTGTTATGCATAACATACACTAGGTGATAGATAATGAAGATTGTTTCTATTAGTGATGGATTTATCCTGATAACTCCAAAGAATCTTTATTTAGAAGAGAAAGATAAAATGATAAGAGAGTTAAAGAACTTCTTATTAACATATAATAATTATTTCTCTTTTCTAAAGACTGGGTTTTATGAAGTTAGTGTCGGATATAATAAACTAATAGGAACAATTTTTATAATAAAGAAGGAAGAAGATTTTATCTTTGGAGAAGATCACATTGATCTTAGAATTACTATTATGAATGAGGTGGATATAGGGTTTTCTTTTGAAGATGATATCATTCCTCTTGATAAAGTATATTTTTATCAAGATAAATATTACTTGTTCGATGATAAACTCATTAAGAAATATTTCTATACTCTTATTGAACAAGGTGAATATGTTTTTTCTAATAAAATAGACGAGGTTTTAAGTAAAGGGACATTATTGAATATTTAAGTAGAGATTCATTCTCTATTTTTTTGGTAATAAAAAAGACCTATATTGGTCTTATAGAACTATAGCAATCATATTGCTAGAACCTTTATTAACTACTTTAGTAAGAGTTTGTTGTAATTTATATCTAATATTATCAGGCATCATTGCTATTTTAGATTGGATTCCTTCTTGAACAATATTATCTAAACTTCTACCAAAGATTTCACTCTTCCAGATTTCACTAGGATTATGTTCATAATCTCGCATTAGATAATCAATTAATTCTTTACTTTGTGTTTCACTACCAATTATTGGTTCAAAAGTAGAATTAACATCTACCCTAATCATATGAATAGAAGGAGCGATAGCTTTAAGTTTAACACCATATCTTGGACCTTGTTTGATAATTTCAGGTGTTTCTAGTTTCATATCATTAAGAGAAGGAGTAGCTACACCATATCCTGTTTGCTTAACCATTTTTAAAGCATATTTAATTTGATCATATTCTCTTTTAGCTTCTTCATATTCTTGAAATAATGATAATAAACTAGCTTTACTAGTAACATCTATCTTAACAATTTCTTTTAAAGCTTGATTATATAAATCATTAGGGGCTTCAAGATTGATAGTAACAATACCAGTAGCAGGGTCTACATTAGATAAATAGGCTTTTTCTATTTCTTCATAATCTTTGAAATGGTCAGTTATGTGTTCAATATCTCTTAACTTATCAACTTCCACAACACTATTTTTTATAGCTTCAATATAGACTTTCTTGATAGGATTATCATGATTTAGAATAGCAATCCATTCAGGCATATTAACTTGTACTTCAAGAATTGGAAATTCATATAAAGCTTCTCTTAAAATAGTAGTCATTTCTCTTTCATTCATTGCATCAATATTGATAGGTAAGACAGGAACACTATATTCTTCTCTTAGGCTTTCTGCTAGACGTTCAGTCTCAGGTAGAGTAGGGTGTGTTGTGTTTAATAAGACAATGAATGGTTTACCAATATCTTTTAATTCTTCAATAACTCTATTTTCAGCTTCTAAATAATCACTACGATTAAATTCTCCAATAGAACCATCAGTAGTTACTACAATTCCAATAGTTGAATGATCTTTGATAACCTTCTCAGTACCAATTTCTGCTGCTTCTGTAAAAGGAATTTCTTCATCATACCAAGGTGTTTTAACCATTCTTGGACCATTTTCATCAGTAGCACCTTTAGCATTATCAATAACAAAACCGACACAGTCAACTAATCTAATGTTACAGTCAAAGTCATCAATTTTCACTTTAGCTGCTCTATTAGGAATGAATTTAGGTTCCGTTGTCATAATAGTTTTACCAGCAGCACTTTGAGGAATTTCATCAAGTGTTCTTTTTTTCTCATACTCATCTTCAATATATGGGACTACTAAAGTCTCAACCATCTTCTTAATAAAAGTACTCTTACCAGTTCTAACTGCTCCAACAACTCCTAGATAAATGTCACCCCCTGTTCTTTGTGCAATATTTTTAATGATTTCATATTTTTCCATATATTCACCTTTTTCTTTTATTCATTTTAACTTTATGTAGAAATATATGTCTTTATGAATAGAAATATTATGTTAATGTTGATGTAACGATATTTTTATTGTATAGTATACTTAAATTTAAAAAGAAGGGGTTATTATGAATATAAAAGAAACTAGAGCAACAATATCTAAGATATTTAATTATATAGAAAGTGGTGTGGAAAAAACTTCATTTGGAGATTTTTATGGTCATCCAGGATTATATTTCTTTCATACTAAAGAAGAATTTGCTATTATGTTGGATAAATGTTTAGATAAAGAATATTATGATAGATATGATATTTATTATATAGTAGAAAAACTAATCAAGTTTTTACTTGATGAGTATGATTCACATACTAAACTTTACTTTAAAAATAGTATCTATTTCCCTATAAGTTTTAAAATTCAAGATAACGATTTCTATATTGTTAACATAATAGATGAATATAAAGATGTAGTAGGTGGAAAACTAGTTTCAATTAATAATATACCTGTTAAGAGAATAGTCTACGAACTAGAACAGATAATTAATTATTCAACAGAAGAATATAAAAATATAATGTTTACTAGTGATATAAAACAGTTATATATTTTAAGATCATTACCAAGTATTAACAATAATATAGATAAAATTACATATCAAATAAACTGTGATGGAAAGGTAATAGATGTTAGTTTTAAGGAAACAGAAAGGTATGATAAATTAGAATCGACTGTTAAAGAAAATTATACTTATGAAAAAGTGGATGATATTTTAATTATTCATTATAACTCTTGTAAAGATATAGAAAAGATGGAAAAGTTAGTTGAAAAACTTAAAGCTATAGAAAAGGATATCAATTATTACATAGTGGATATAAGAAATAATAGTGGCGGATTTTCCAATATCAACCATATATTAATTGACTTTCTAACAGGTAAAAGTATAGTTACTCTTATAAATGCAACAGTGTTTTCATCAGGAAGAATGATGCTTGTTGATTTAAAAAAGATTGGTAGTTATGTTATAGGTACAAATATTAGTACATCACTAAATGCCTTTGGAAATGTACCTGGCGGTTTAGAAGTGGAAAAATTAGATTTGATTGTTAAGAGAAGTAATACTTATTGGTATTATGATGAAAATTTGAAGTGTCAAGGATTTACAAAAGATAATTTTTCTTCTTATTTTAAGGATAAGAAAGAATTATTGAAACCTAAAATTATTGAACCAGATGAATATGTTTATAATACTGTTGATGATATTATAAGTAATAAAGATTCACAGTTAGAAAGAGCAATTGAATATATAAAATTAAAAAAACAACCATTAGAAACAAATAAATTGGAGGGAAAATGTATCAAGAAGATTATTTAAGAAATTATATAAAAGAATCAGAATTAAGAGTATTTAATGATAGAATAAAAGTAAGGTTATCTAGTGAACTAGCCATAAAATATGATTTGGGAGTTTGTACTAATTTTTTAACAAGAATTGAAAATGAAATGAAGATGCTAGATAAATTAAAAATTAAATACCCAGCAAATGCCAAACCAATACTCTATATTTATGTAGTACCAGATGATAACTTTACCTTCCTATTACAAATGCCTACTTTATTTTCTAAAGATAAAAAGTGTGGTGGAAAGCCTGTTACTTGCTATGATTTGGATGGCTTTCCTCTTGCTTATGGACTAAGTCAAAATTGTTTAGAAAATAAAGAAACTGATAACTTAGAAATAGCTGATTTAGAAAATGAATTACATGAATTATCTCACATTGTACTTAGTCAGTTTTTACTTGGCAATCAAGTTATTTCTGAAGGTATTGCAGAAACATTACCACTATACGGTTTAAGATTAGAAGAAAAGTTTGAAAAACATAAACAAGTTATTGCTACTTTAGAAGAAAATAATATTTATTCTCTTAAAGAATTATTAAATAAACAAAGAGATGGTTCTTATGGTAATGATACTGTTTTACCAAATATGACTTGTTCCTTTAGACTATCATATATATCATCATATTTGTTTGTTAGAGGATTACTAGAAAGAGTAGAAGAAAAATATTTGCTATCAACAACTGAAGCTATTAACTATCTTTTTAGTATTTTAAGAGGAAATAGAGGATATGATAATGAATTTTTAATATACGATATAGCAGATGCATTAGAATTATCACATGATGAGTTACTTAATAAAAAAGATATGCAGAAGAAAGCATTAAATTCTATAAGAAGATTGGAGATGTAAACTATGATTACTACTGTTTATTTAATGAGATATTCTATAACTGAAAGAGTAAACTATTTAAAAGATAATGATAGTTTACTTGTTAGAAATCAAAAACAGATTTTAACTATCGATGGGGAAGAATTAGCTAAAAAAGTTAGTAATAATGAAATCTTTTCTGATATTGATATGGTTATATCTAGTAATTATGTAAGAGCTATGGCTACAGCAAAATACTTTACTAAAGATGATAAACTAAATATAGTAGAAGATTTTGGAGAAAGAGAGTTTGGAATAGATGATTATAAAGATATCCCAACTGACTTTTATGAAAGACAGCTAAATGAAGATGACTATAAGATAGGTCAAGGTGAAAGCCAAAAAGAAGTAAGAGAAAGAATGAGTAAAGCCTTATTAGAAGTGGTTAATAATAATGAAGGAAAAACTATTTTGATAGTATCACATCATACAGCTATAATATTTCTTCTTAAGAAATGGTGTAGTATAAGTGATAATAAATGTCTATTATATAAAGATAAGGTTATTCTTGAAAATGGTTGCAGGAATTGTGAGACAGTTAAGCTATTATTTAAAGATGGGGAATTGATTGAAATAGAGAATATGGAGGTTTGTGAATAATGAGTTTAAAATATGAGACTGAAAATTTTACAGTATATTATAATGATTGTGATAAAAGATATCTAGCAAAAATGATTAATGTTTTTGAAGATAAAAGACAAAATATTTTAGATTTCTTTAAATTAGAAAACGTTAAACCAGTTATAAAACTATATGATAATATTTCTGAATATAAAGAAAATATAATGGAATCTTTTAAGAAAAATTATGGCTATAGAGAATATCAAGACTGGATGATTGCTAATACCGAAGATGGTAATATTAATATGTTATCATTAGATTTAGTTAGACAAATTGATAACTTTGAAAATTATACTGAAGACGAATTTTGCTATAATACTATTCATGAATTTACTCATGTTTGTCAAACTAAAATTGGTTCTACTAATCCAGGTTGGTTTTATGAAGTATTAGCTACAAATCTTGGTAATCCTGAATGTCAACATGATATTAAAACACCATTTACTCTAGAAGAGTTACAAACAAGTTTTGATAGTATAGATGGTTATGGAGCAGTATATTCTATCGGTAAAGAATTATTTAATAATTATGATAATGATTTTATTTATGATTTAGTAATGGACAAAGATGATACTAGATTAAATACAGTTACAGCATCAATTATAAATGATATAAATAGTAAGTTAA
>CAKPPW010000022.1 GCA_934177995.1 uncultured Bacilli bacterium | reverse complement strand
ATTGGAAATTTTTATTATTTTTACAAAATAAAAAGACAAATAAGTAAAATTTCTACCTATTTGTCAACAGTCTGAGAACTGATTATTAAACCAGTTCTTTTTTTTCAACAATTTCTGTGGATAAAATATTTTATATTAGTATTGGTGATACTATATGAAAGTAAAAATCTTTGACTTTGAAGATGAAAGTGATTTAGAAGAAGCAATAAATAATTTTTTGGGAGAACTAGAAGGTGATGTAGTGGAAATTAAGTATCAAGTTAGTTCTTTTCCTAGTGGTGAAGAACAAATCTACTGCTTTTCTGCTATGATTATTTATTTTTGTAAATAGTCTTAACTCCATAATAAAGAGGAAAATACTTCTTATTCTTTTTATAACTGTTTAAATCTATCGGATAATCGAATTCACCGATATGTTCAAATAGTTTTGCTCCAAAGTTTTGTTTGAAGAAAAAACCTCCATCATTTATATCTTTTACTTCATAGAAATTATAAGACCTATAACCATCTTCTATAGCTTCTTTAATCATTTTGTAGTGAATAGAGTAGGATACATCTAAATCAATATATTCATCTTCCATTCCTCCAATTAGAGCGGTAATTTCTTTTCCATACATCAAGAATAAGTATCCCCCTAAGAAAATCTTATCATTATCCGTTTTTTCCTTTAGGGATAAATAATACTTTCTCCTCTTATTTATAATATTAATCTGTTCTTTATAACCAAGTTCCTTCTCAATAAAAGTTTCCTCTGTTAATTGATTATTTTGATATAGACCTATTCTTTTTTCTTTTTCTATTTGTAATACTTTTTCTTCTTTCTTAAGATTATTAAGAGTAGTATTTAAATCAAGTTCAGCAATCATTATTTTTAGATGTTCCCTTGTAAAGGCACTGGCTAAGTCTTCATAAAAAGGAAGTTCATATTTAATAGTATTAAACTTACTACTAATCTTATCCATTGTTTTAATAAAGATAGGTAATTCATCTTGTTTTAGCTCTCTTACAATGTAACCAAGTCTTTCATTTCTTTTAATAATTTGTCTTGCTTTTTTGGACATATTATCCAATATATCATTAAGGCTTTTGTTAGCTAAATCAAGTTTCATCGTATATTTAGGATTAATAGTGTTATTATCAGTTTCAATAAAACCTAATTTTAATAAATAATCTTTTATAAATAAATTATTTATACCACCTTGCAACTCCTTACCATCCTCATCTTTCTCAGTGGTTAATATTTCAGGATCTATTTTTAGATAGATACCATTTTTTTCTTTAACAAAGTTAATTATTTCTTTAGTAAATATTTCTAATAAATCATAGTTTTTATAGTCAATTAAAAAACCTTGAGGAGCATAGAAAAATCTTTTCTTAATACTTTTATTTTCACTAGCTAAAAGTAAAGTGGCTCCTAACAATTTATTTTTATCTTCAAGACCTAAAAAATAGGGATGCCAATTCTCACCACTTTTAAAGTTAGCCCAATAAATACTTTGTTCAAAAGGACATATTTCTAGGTAATTAGTAAATTCATTAAATTCTGTTTTAGAAAGCTCTACAAGTTTCATTTTATCACCCCACCTTAAACTAATTATACTTGATTCTTTCACTTAGTGCAAGATTATGATATGATTATATAGGAAAGTGGTGAATATATGCGAAAGAAAGAATTAAAACAAAATTCCTTTCTAAATGGAGCTTTTGTAGCAACCATGGGAATAGTTATTACTAAAGTATTAGGTATGCTTTATGTAATTCCCTTTTATGCAATTATTGGGGAACAAGGAGGAGCACTATATGGATATGCCTATACCATCTACTTATTATTTCAGTCCTTATCTTGTGCTGGTATTCCTAATGCAATTTCTAAAATAATTAGTGAATATCAAACTTTAGGCTATAGTAAAGCTAAAGAAAAAGCCTTTAAGATAGGTAGAAGATTAGCTGTCTTTATGGGAATATTTGTCTTTATTATTTTATTCTTATTTGCTCCTATTATAGCAAAAGCAATTATTGGTGATTTAACAGGAGGAAACACTTTAAGTGATGTAACTTACGTTATTAGAGTAATTGCCACAGCTATACTAGTAGTACCTATCTTAAGTATTTATAGAGGTTATTTAGAAGGACACAAATTTATAACACCAACAGCTATTTCCCAAGTGGTAGAACAAGTAGCCCGCATTGTGGTTATTATAGCTGGATCATATGCTGCTTTAAATGTATTTCATTTATCTTTGACAACTGCAGTAGGAGTAGCTACTTTTGGAGCAACAGCCGGTGCTTTAGTTGGTTATCTATATCTACTTGATAAAGTATTTAAACATAAGAAAGAAATAAATGATATAACTGAAGCAAAAGAAGAACCAGTAATTTCTACTAAAGAAATATTAGGAAAGATATTCTTCTATGCCTTACCATTCATTATGATAGATGTCTTCAAATCAGCTTATAACTTTGTTGATATGACAACCCTTGTTAAGACTTTAGTTCATTCAGCAGGTTATACTACAGTAGCAGCAGAAAACTCTATGAGTGTAATTTCTACTTGGGGCAATAAACTTAATATGATAATTGTCTCTATTTCTACAGGTATAATTATAAGTTTAATACCTAACCTTACATCCTCATCTGTTAAAGGTGATAAAAAAGATGTTCATCATAAGATTAATCAAACTCTACAAATATTATTATTCTTATCAGTACCTATGACTATAGGATTATCATTCTTATCACAACCAGTTTGGGATGTATTCTATGGAAATAAATCAGCAGTAGGAGCAGAGATTATGGCATACTATATTTTTGTGGCTTTGATAATTTCTACTTATACAGCTTTAGTATCCATTGTTCAGGTCTTAAAATATTATAAAGAAGTATTTATTTCTTTATTTGCCGGAGTATTAATCAAAGCTTTAACTAATGTCTATTTAATTAAAACATTCTATGGATTAGGACTCCAACCAGTATATGGTTCCATAACTGCTACTATTTTAGGTTATTTAGTAGGGATAATCTTATGCCTTTACTACTTGAAAAAGAAATGTGGAGTTAGTTATAAACCGACTATTAGAATTATTGGAAAGATTATTATTGCCGATATCTTTATGATACTTTCCTTATTCCTAGTTAAATTTGTAGTACCAATTTCCTCATCAGTAAGACTTTTAAATATTCCGATCATTTTAGTTTATACTATTATAGGAGCAGGAATTTATTTACCAGCATCTTATAAATCAGGCGTTATTGAAGAAGTATTGGGTAGTAAAATGTTAGATAAAATTAAAAGAAAGGTGGCTAAAAAATAATGCTAGAAGAATTAACTGAAAAAGAGTTTCAAGACTTTTCAAAAAAACACCCATTAAGAAATTTTATGGAAACAGTAGAAATAGGTAATCTTAGAAAGAAAAATGGTTGGACTGTTAAATATCTTGGCCTTAAAGAAAAGAAAAAAATAATAGGAGCAACCATGCTACTTTCTAGAAAAAGATATTTTAATAAATATGAGTTTTATGCATTAAGAGGACCACTACTTGATTATAGTAATGATAATGAGGTAGAAACATTTTTGAAAGAGTTGAAAGACTATGTTAAAAAGAATAATGGTTACTGTCTAAGAATTGATCCGTACCTTCCTATTAGAAGATATGATAATGATAAAGAACTAGAAGTTCCAAAGACAAATATACTAAAAATACTTGAATCATTAAAATTTAAGAAAATTGAAACACAAGAACAAGTTTCATCTATGTATGTCCTTGATTTGGAAGGTAAAAGTGAAGATGATGTTTTAAAAGAAATGAAACCTAATACTAGAAATATTATTCGTAAGACTATTAAAACCGGTATCGAGGTATCAGAATTAACAAAGGATGAATTAGAAAATTTTTATGGGATAATGCTTGAAACAGGTAAGCGTAAAGGTTTTTCTGTTAGAAATATTTCTTATTATGAAAATATGTATGATTTATTTTCTAAGAAAAAAGAAATTAAGTATTTGGTTACTAGACTAGACCTTAACAGATATATCAGTTTATTAAATGAAGAGATAGAAGAAAATACTAAAAAGAAAGAAGCATTATCTGATTCTAGATGTAATGATGGTAAGAGAAAGAGTTTTGATGAGACTATTAATTCATTAAAGAAAAAAGTAGATCTTGCAAAAAAACAAAAAGAAGAAAAAAACTCATCAATTATTACTCTTGCAGGTTCTATGTTTGTTATGACTGATCCAGAAATAGTTTATCTATCTAGTGGTAATTATGAGGAGTATTTAATGTATAATTCTCAATACTTAATTCAATGGGAAATGATTAAGTATGCTATAGAACATGGTTATAAAAGATATAATTTTTATGGTACACCTACAACTAATAAAGATGATAAGACTTATGGTATCTATCAGTTTAAAGCTAGCTTTAATGGATATATGGAAGAATTGTTAGGTGAATATGTGGTTGCTACTTCACCAGTTTATTATCTTATAAACTTAATTCATAAATTAAAAAAGTCATAGGTATTCTATGGCTTTTCCTTTGCATCAGTTTTAGTTGTTGTACTTTGACCAGATTCAGTAGTTGTTGCTCCATCAGTTGTTTTATCTTTGTCATCAGTAGTAATGTTGCTATCTCCTGTTGATAAAATATTATTTTCTTGATCTTCCGTTACTGTAATATTAGCTGTATAAATACTATTATTATAAGTTACTGTATATTGATAAGTTCCAGGTTTATTAATATCAACTTCAGAAAAATTAAATTTTAACAAAGCTTTTATCTCATCAGTTAAAGGATTAGGCTCAGTAATATAATCAGCTGGATTAGTAGATAGAGCAGTTCCTTTCTTAATAGTAAATGATTTTATTGATATTGTATCAACTTGATTAGTAGGAGCAACTTTTTCAATTACTTTTATAGTACCTTCAAACTCTTTCTTTTTATAATAAACTTTATATTTATAAGTACCAACTTCTTTAACATTAACACTACTAGTGTCAAGTTTTAAATTAGCTAACACTTCATCACTAACCGTTTCATCTAAATAATCGGCTATTTTTATACTAAGCGGTGTATTAGTTTCAATCTCAAAGTTTTTAAGCTTTATATTAAAATCAGCTTTCTCATTATCTTGCATTTTCTGTGATACCACTAGTGCAATAGTCTGATTATTACTCTCTTGATCTAATTTGGAATAAAGGCATCCACATGAGATACAAAGTATTCCTAATAGGGTAAAAGAAGAAACGACTATTAAACGGATTTTCTTATCCATTTATAATCCCACCTTTTCTATCTTATTTACATTATATGATAGATTTTTTTCTGTGGCAAGTAAAAAATCTAATTCTTTTTGGAATTAGACATAGTCACCTTGATAGATATTATCCTTTACCATCTTCTTATCTATCTCATTTAAAACTTCAAATTTCTTTAAAAGCCAAGTTGGTTCTATTAAATCTTCTTTCTTAGGATCTCCTGTTATTCTATGAATTACTATCTCTTTTCTTAAATAAGTTAGTTGTTTGACAGTAATATTTACATATTCATCTCTTGTTAATACTTTAAATGGATGAGTTTTATAGATTATCTCAAGTGGAGTATCTTTTAGAATATGAAGCATATGTATTTTTATCCCTTGAATATCTAGCTTATTTAAGTATTTAACGGTGTTTAACATATCTTCATCCGTTTCATAAGGTAATCCATTTATGATGTGGACAACTACATTAATATTTTTGGCTCTTAATTTTTTTACCATAGATTCAAACTCTTCAACAGTTTCCCCCCTATTAATTAACTCTAAAGTTTCCTTCTTACTAGATTGTAATCCAAGCTCTACTTGTAAATAACATCTTTTACTAATTGACTCTAAGTAATCAAGACATGAATCACTTATAGAATCACTTCTAGTAGCAATAGCAAGTCCTACACAGTCTTTATGATTTATAAATGGTTCAAAATAACTTTTTAGAGTATCAACACTAGCATAAGTATTAGTTCTAGCTTGAAAGTAAGCAATAAATTTAGCATTAGGCCACTTACTTTGCATCATTTTTTTTCCTTTAATGAACTGTAACATTAAACTATCATTTATATTACCTGCAAAGTCACCACTACCAGATTTAGAACAAAAAATACAACCACCATAACTTTTTTTACCATCAATATTAGGACAAGAAAAGTTAGCATTTAAACTAACTTTAGCAATTTTACAACCAAACTTGTGTTGATAAAAGTATGTTAAGGTGTGATATCTTTTATTATCAATAGTATAAGGAAACTTATTCTCCATAGTTAGCTCCTATAAAAGATAATAATAGGGCTTTATTATATTGATTTGAGAAAAATAGAGTAAGAGCTTTGGTTTCTTTTTTCTTTCTATTTATATTTCTTAAAAAATATAGTGTTATTAATTTAGAATTGGTTTTTTTTGATATCTTTTTATTTTTAATTTGCTTTTCAATTTCTTTGGTAATTCTATCACAAGCGTAAGCTTTTTTTCTAATTATTTCAAAATAATCATCCAAATAATAAATTAAATCTTCTTGTAGTTTAAATTCTTTACCAATGTTTTCAATTAATTTAAGAAGCTTTTTTTCAGTTAATTTGACATTTAATAACTTAGAAAGCTCATCTTTATTATTTTCATAGAATTTAGTTATTTCTCCTTTTCTGAAAGTGAAATAATCACCATCTAATCTTTTAAAAGCTTTCATGGTATCATTATAACCAAAGTTTATGTTTATTTTAGCTTGTTCACTATTAAAGTCTAGGAAAAAAGATATCTTGTTTTTAGGTTTAATATAAGTTGTTTTAACATTACCTTTCGGTAATTTTTTGAAGCCTGGTGCTCTAAGATCAACAATTATAGCTTCTGTTGCTCCGAGTTCTATGGCCAGATTAACTGGTAAATTATCATAAAATCCTCCATCTATATATTTGTCTCCATCAATATCTTTCATCTGAAAAGCAGGATAGCAAGTAGCTGAAGCCATCAAGTAATCTACTAACTTATCTTCACTTATATCTTTTTTAGAAATAACAAGTGGTTTTTTAGTAGTAAAGTTATAAGTTATTAGTCCATAGTCAATATCAGACTTATAAAATCGTTTCATATTAATACCTTTTCTAATTATATCTTCAATCTTTTTTATATCCATACCACCGTTTTTTAAAAAGTTATCACCATAAAGCATTAAAATATCTTTTTTAGTATCACTTTTGGGTTGTTGTTCAAATAAATATTCAAGACTTAACTTATGCCAAATATATAAAGCTTTTAAATAAGTTTTTTGTGTCATTAAAGCACCATTTAAAGCCCCAATAGATGTACCTGTTACAATATCATACTTAATATGTAGTCTTCTAAGAGCCTTCCAAACCCCTATTTCATAACTACCTTTGCTACCTCCACCCGATAGCACTACAGCTCGTTTCATAAACCTCTCCCTTTCAAATTTGCCTATATTATAGCACATTTGAATAATTAAATCTATATTATAAATTTTCTTTAAAATTTCATGATATGATTTGACATAGACTTGCATAGATGTTAAGATTAGATCAACAATAGGAGGAGTGATATGAGGCTATGAAAAAAGCTAGCAGATTCTTTTTGCCGGGTTTATTTGTTTTGTTAATTGTTTTATTAACTGGATGTAATAGTAATTCCAAAACAGTTGATGAACTATTTAAAGTTTTACAGAAACAAAAAATAATAGAAAAGGATCTTAAACTAATTGATACAGTTAATAAGGTATATGCTGGACCAGTTCCTAGGGATAGTATAAAAAGTTATATTTATGAGGATAATAATTCTAATCTAATTGCTATTCATTATCAAACAACATATAATAAATCTAATCCTTATTATGTTATAATCTATCGAAATGTTACTGCTAAAACTGTAGAATTTATTGAGGAGACCACAGACTTATTTTACCGATATAAGGATGGTAAAATATCAAAAGAGAACAAATATGATCTCGATGAGGCTCAAAAAGAAAAATATAATATAACTTATACTAAAGGTATTTTTGGTAAAAAATATAAAGTAGAACGTGATTCAGAATTTAATTAATAAAAATTAGAATGGAGATTATTTATGGATATTATAAGAGAGTTAATATTATTCTGTATAATTTATGCAGTGATACCACTATTATTTATAAAGAAAGATGATAATAAAGAAGAATTTAAAGATAATGATGTTATAGTTTTCAGGTTTACTGATAATATAAAAAAGATTATGTTAGGATGTTCTATTATAATGTTTATTGTAACTATAATTGGAACAGTTGTTTTTTCTAAGCAAAATGGTTCAGTTATTTTTACTATATTTTTTGGAGCTCTTTCTATTCTAACATTAGTGTACTACCTATTTGTTAGAAATAAAAAGGTGGTTTATCAAAATAACAGTTTACGTGCATATGATATGTTTGGCAAAGAAAAAACTTTTAATATTAGTGATATAGAAAAAGCAGTAGAGTATCCAGCCGATGGTATGAAATTGTTTTTTAAAGATAATAGTAAAATAAAAATTGATACTCAACTAATTAATTACGAAAAGATAAAAGATATTTTATCTAGAAATGGTATAACTTATGTTGATAAAAATAATAATGAAAATGTAAAGGGATGGTAATATGGGAAAGTTATGTTTATATTTTAAAAAACATGAAGAGACACAAGTGGGAAATATTTTAAAAGTAAAAATAGATGATAATATTACAACAGAAATTACTAACGATAGTATTTACGAAGTAGAGTTGCCTGATGGTCAACATAATATTAAGGCTTATTATGAAGGGTGGACTAAGGATGAAATTGTTGGTTATATAGATCAAAATATAGAGATAAATGGTGATACGTTTTTAACTTATAAACCACCACTTACAATTTCAGGGAAAGGACAATTGATAAAAGAAAATTTCACAAGCTCTGAAGAATTTAAAAAAAGTGTAAAAAAGTCTACTAAAACATATAAAATGATAATAATTATTTTGGTGATTATTGGAATTATTCTTTGGCTATTTACTTAACAACTATATATCACATTAGACTGGAATTTAAATAAAAATTAGCAAATATTATTGCTGATTTTTTTTCTTCTTTGGTATAATTATTGTAAGAGTAGGTGGTAGTAGTGAAAGTAAAGAAATTAAAGTTAAAAAAAGAAGCAGAAAATATTGTTAAATATGTTTCAGTTGCTATAGTAGTATTGCTATGCTTATTAATTTTTATTTCCACTAAGAAACATACTTTACAAAAAATTGGTTATAGTAAGAAAGCATCAAGTGTAATAGTTAGAAAACTAAAATGGAATAAAGTTAAAGAGATAGGAAAAAATAAGACTTTAAATGCTGCTTTTGAAAGTAATGATTATAAAGAAGAAAATTTTGACCATTATAAGAATATAGAGTATCAACCATTGAAAGATATAATTTCAAGTATTAATAAATTAATAAAGAAAGGTTATACCGATAACCAAATATCTTTAATACTAGCAAGAGGTAATAATAGTGAAGTAAAAGAATTTGCTAAAAGAGGTAAAGTTAAATATTTAGATGAATTCTTTTCCGTAGATTATTCGCATCTATCTAAATATGATAGATATGTAGCTTATCAAAATAAGGAAAATGATACTGCTGATATTACTGTTTTAAATGTTGAACTTGACTTTGATAAGGATGAATATCAAGATGTAGAAGTGATTGATAAATTTTCTCCTAATGTTTTAGTTAATAAACATCATCAGTTAAGTAGTAAATATGTACCAAAAGATTTAGTAAACTTTCAAAGTGATGATGTAAAAGGTACTAGTAAGATAAGAGCTAATAAAGAAGTAGTAAATGCTTTTCATAAGATGCGGGAAGCAGCTAAAGAAGATGGTAAAGATATAGTAGTAAACTCAGGTTATAGAAGCTATGCTGATCAAGAAGAAACTGTCTCTTACTATCAAAATGCTTATGGTGATAGTTATGTGGAAAAAAATATTGCTAAAGCAGGGTACTCTGAACATCAAACAGGAATGTCTATAGATGTAGCAAGTAAAAATACTACTGTCTTTACTGATAGTGAAGAGTATACTTGGATGATGGAAAATGCTTATAAGTATGGATTTATCTTACGTTATCCAAAATCTAAAGAAGACGTAACACTATATAAATGTGAACCATGGCACTATCGCTATGTTGGTACTAAAATAGCTAGTTATATAAAAAAACATAATATAACTTATGATGAATACTATGTTATGTTTTTACAACAAGACTAATTTGTGATATTATAAAATAAAGAATAGAAAGGATGATATAAATGTATCCACTAGGTAAACAATTTAGAATGGATTTAACTAAATCTAAGAGTGATGAAAAATGTATTGTTAAAGGTGATAGGTATCGTTTTACTATCCTTAGTGAAAGACTTATTAGACTTGAATATAATGTAAATGGTCATTTTGTAGATAAGCCTAGTCAGTTTGCTTTATACCGTTCTTTTACTTATCCTAATTATCAGGTGAAACAAGATAGTAAATTCTTAGAAATTACTACCAAGTACTTTAGACTTACTTATGTTAAAGAAATGCCTTTTACTGGTAGTAAAGTAGATCCTATGAAGAACTTAAAGATAACACTTCTTAGTAGTAAAAATGAAAATGAAAATAGAGATTGGTATTATGGTCATCCTGAAGTTAGAAATATGAATGGTAATATGATAAGTGAAGATGTTACTATTCCAAGTAATTTAAAGAGAGGACTTTATTCTCTAGAAGGATTTGCTTCTATTGATGACTCTAATAGTTTATTGTTTTTAGAGGATGGAACCTTTGAGCAAAGAGAAGCTGGTAGTGTTGATATATATGTATTTATGTATAATAAAGACTTTTCTTTAGCACTTAGTGATTATTTTAAATTAACAGGTAATCCTTCACTTATCCCTAGATACGCTTTAGGTAACTGGTGGAGTAGAAATACTACCTATGATCCTGATAAGATTATGGATACTATTAGTCATTTTGAAAGAAGAAAAGTACCACTTGCTATCTTTCTTTTAGATAAAGACTGGCATTATCGTGATGTTGGTGATAATAAAGATCTTCATACTGGTTTTACTTTTAATGCTAATTTATTTCCTAATCCTAAGGAATTTATTGATACTTTACATGAACACAATGTTAGAGTAGGTCTAGAAATAGATCCGGCCGAAGGAATTTATCCTCATGAAGCTTATTATCAGCAGGCTTGTCAATATCTTGATATAAAAGACAATAAGATAATAGTGTTTGATCCCTTAAATCCCAAACTATTAGATGTTTATTTTAAACTTTTTCTTCATCCCTTAGAAAGTATGGGAGTAGATTTCTTTTTCCATGACTATAAAGGTGATAACCAAGCTTTAAAATTATTAGCATATAATCATTATAATTATTTAGATTCAGGAAGAAATCCAGCTAAGCGTAGTTTAATATTAGCAAGAAATGGTTTATATGCTCCGCATAGATATCCAGTTTTATATGCTGGTAGTAGTGAAATATCTTGGGATGGTTTAAGAGAAATATCTGCTAGTACTTTAAGTGCTAGTAACATAGGTGTATCTTTCTGGAGTCATGATGTCGGTGGTAACCATGGAGGTATAGAAGAAAGTGAATTATATCTTCGTTATGTAGAACTAGGATGTTTTAGTCCAATATTAAGATTTCATGCAGCAAGAGGAGTTTACTATAAAAGAGAACCATGGCGTTGGGATATAAAGACAGAAACTATTGCTAATGATTATTTAAGATTAAGACATCGCTTAATACCATATCTATACACAGAATGTTATCACTATTATAAAGATGGTAAATGTCTTGTAGAACCGTTCTATTACCAGTATCCTTGGGTAATAGATGATAATAAATATAAGTATCAGTATTTCTTTGGAAAGGAATTATTAGTATGTCCTATTCTTAAAAAGAAAGAAGTTACTATGAACCGTACTATTCATGAGTTTTATATTCCTGAAGGTATTTGGTATGACTTTAAGACAGGAAAGAAATTTCCTGGAGCTAAAAAGTATGTATCTTTCTTCCGTGAAGAAGATTATCCAGTATTCGCTAAGAGTGGAGCAATTATACCTCTATCTAATAGGAGTGATAGAAATAATATTGGTTTACCGCTTGATCTTGAAATTCATATCTTCCCAGGAACTTCTAACGTTTATACTTTATATGAGGATGATGGTCTAACTTCATTATATAAAGAGGGACTATTCTTAAAAACAGATATAGATTACAACTACTTAAAAAATAACTATACTGTTATTGTTAGATCAGTAGAAGGTAAAAGTGGAGTAGTACCACAAAAGAGAAATTATCGTTTTAGATTTAGAAATACTAAGCAAGCAGAAGACGTTAAAGCTTACTACAATGATAGAGAAATACCAATTGCTTCCCAGTACATTGAAGATAATGACTTTGTAGTAGAAGTAAGAAAAGTTAATACTATTGGTCAATTAACTATAATGTGTCGTGGTAAAGATATTGAAATAGATGCTGTTCGTTTAATAAATGAAGATATCAATAGTATTTTAATGGATTTACAAATAGAAACTTACTTAAAAGAGAAAATAGCAGATATAATCTTTTCTGATTTACCAATAAAAAAGAAAAGAATTGCTATTAGAAAATTAAAACGTGATTCTTTATCAAAAGAATATATAAATCTATTCTTAAAATTATTAGAATATATTGAACAAGTCTAGAATATAAATAGTAATTATTCATACTTACGAATTAAAAAAGTAGTATTAGTTGCGGTTATTCCGATAGTTTGTCTAAAGCTATCGGAATAACCTTTATTTTTACATACTATAGTCTGAATAGTTACCCATTTTACATAAAATAACTCATGTTGTACAATTACTTAGACAAGATTATTATACCAAATTATGCCCAGAAATCTTGAGCCTTCTGGGTTTTATAATAAAATAAAAAAAGGTTGGTAAGAAAACTAATTATTTAATTTCTCGACAGCCTCTTTTAAAGTTAATTTTTAATTATAATATTATTTTTCTAAACTGAAACTTTCTGGTATATATAAATAATCAGTTATTTTAACACCACTTAATTCTTGAGGTCCTTCTAATGCAATATAATGAACTTTACCATCTTCTGCTTCAAACCAATATGTTACTAAATATGTAGAATAACTTGGATAATACATATATACTTGATATGCTGTATATTTTTTATTTTTTCCTATTGTAACAGTAGCTCCAGTAACACCAGTTACATCACTTGAATTTTGTTTATTGTACATATAATTTGAGGCATATTCTTTTGCTGAATTTTGACCATTCAAAATATTTAAAGAAACAATATATACATTAGCATACGAATACTGTAATGAACCATTACCATTAATATCATAAAATTTAGTCCAATTACTTGGGATGGTTATATATCCATACTTCTCATCACCAACAACTTTTTTATCATTATTAATTGTATTAGTACCACTATTATTAGTATTTGTATTATTTGAAGTTTGTTCTACTTTCTTGCCATCAATAGTACATGATCCTGTTGTATTCTGAGAAAACCACAAACTAAATTCTTTAAGGTATGCCTCAACTCCAATTTTTTTGGCATATTCTTTTTGTTTATCAAACTCATAACTTATACCAGATTTTTTATAGCCAGTTAAATCATTTTTATTATACATTATAGTAATATTTCCCTCATTGGATTTACATACCATCTTATCGGAACTAGCTGATATAATTGTAAATATAGCAACAAATAGAATAATGATTCCAACAACGATTCCTCCTATAATTGCTAATATTTTTGGAACAATTCTCTTTCTGCTAGTTCTATTATTATTTTCATTTGTTTGATAAGTTTGGCTATTCATAATATTATTTTGATATGATTGATTGTTCATATCATAATTTGTTTGATTTTCCCTCCCAAATATATTATTTGTATTTTGCATATTACTAGTTAGATTGCTTGCGTTAAGATTTTGTGTATTTGTTTCTGACACTGGCTCACCACAATTTTTACAAAATTTATCTGTATCAAGAATAGTAGTACCACATTTTTTACATTGCATAAATTTTCTCCTCCTTATTATACGAATATAGTGTATCAAATTTCTAATGAAAAGTCATCAAAGTATCAAAATTCAAATAAAAATTTGTAATATAGTACGCAAAAATGAAGAGCAATTATTTATATATATTACTATTCATTATAGTCTGAATAGTTAGAAATATCCTTTTATTTTTGTAAATAATTCATTGATTTTCACCAGAAATTACTACATAATGGTAAAAAGTGGTGAAAATAATTGAAACCTAAGTTAGCTAAAAAAATAAATTTAATAAATTTTAGTCTAATTTAAGACATTTTATTAGAAATTTGGTAAAATGATAATATGAGGGGAGACCATGATATGAAAGCGATGATTACAGGGGCATCGAGTGGAATTGGAAGAGATATGGCTAAAATACTTAGTGATAAATCTTACGATTTAATATTGGTTGCCAGAAATAAAGAGGCTTTAGAAACTCTAAAGAAAGAGTTAAAAACTAAAGCAGAAATATTTGTTGTTGATCTTAGTGATACTTCTAAAGTAAAAGAACTTTATGAAAAGACTAAGAATGAAAAAATTGATTTACTAATAAACAATGCAGGATATGGAATATTTGGTTCTTTTGATGAAACTAATCTAGATGATGAGTTAAATATGATAGATGTAAATGTTAAAGCCCTACACATACTAACTAAACTTTATCTAAAAGATATGAAAAAAAGAGATAGTGGTACTATCTTAAATGTTGCTAGTAGTGCTGCTTTTTTCCCAGGACCATTATTATCTAGTTATTATGCTAGTAAAAGTTATGTCTATAAACTAAGTCTTGCTATTAATGAAGAATTGAATAGATGTAAGAGTAATGTTAAAATATCAGTCTTATGTCCAGGACCAGTAGCTACTAATTTTAATAATCGAGCAGGAGTTACTTTTTCTTTCAAACCCCTAACTAGTTACTATGTAGCAGACTATGCCTTAAAGAAATGTTTAATGGGAAAGACCATTATTATTCCTTCGCTAACTATGAAATTAGGAAAGTTTTTCTCTCACTTTGTAAGTGATAAATTTATTGCTAAAATAACTTATAATATTCAGAAGAAGAAGGAAAAGTAATGGCACTATTAGCCGTAGAAAATCTTGATATTATCCCATTTAAAGGAATGAATAAAACCTTTAAAAATGGTACTATTTCCTTTGTAGCAGGTGCTAATAATTCTTATAAGACACATTTAATTAAAGTGTTATCAGGCATAGTTAAGACAGAAGAAAAAATAAGAGTCAATAGAACATTTGTAGAACAAATTACTGCTAAACAGTATCCTTATCAAATTCAAACAATATTTGAAGATAAGAAATTTAAAACAACAACCGTAAAAGAAGAAATTATTTTAACACTTATCAAAACTAATATCCCCGATGAAGAATTTACTAAAACTAAAAGAAAAATCTTATCCCTATTTCAACTTACTAAAGAAGAAAATAAAAATATAGAGGACTTAGATAAGTTTAGTAAAATAAAATTAAATCTAGCTTGTGCTTTTATTTATAGTCCAGAAGTAATGTTAATTGATGATATCTTTAAATACTTAAATGAAGAACAATTGAAATTTATTGCAAAGGTATTTAAACAATATAAAGATAAAATAAAATTTATCTGTATGACTAATAATCTTGATGTTCCTCTTTACTTTGAAGAAGTTGATCTATCTATTTTAGATAAAGGTAGAATTGTTAAAGAAGGAGATATCTTATCAGTGCTTGATGATGACAGTATGCTAAATAAATTAGGATTTAGACTACCATTTATGATTGATTTATCTTTAAAACTAAAGTATTATAATTTAGTCGATAAAATTATTTTAGATCAAAAAGAAATGGTGGAGATGTTATGGAAATAAAACTTACTCATGTAAAGACAACTAACTTAACTGATATATCTATTACCATACCATCATCTGTTATTACAGGTATTACTGGTGAAAATAGTAAAGAAATACTAGAAGTTATTTCTTTTTCTAACTCCTTTAAAGGTAGTATCTATTTTGATAAAGAAAGAATAACTAAAAAGAAACAGAATGAGTATAAGGGTAAGACTTATTATGTTCCTTTAGAATTTGAACTAGACTATCCTTTATATACAGTAGAAGAATATCTAAGATATTTTATTTTAACCAATTTTTTAAAAACAAAAGATATAGATGAAAAAATAGATGGAGCTTTAAAGATAGTAGGCTTTGATAAAAAAATACTTAAAAGGACAATAACTACACTATCATCAAGTGAAAAGAAATGGTTTCAATTATCTCTTGCTTTCTTAATTAATCCAAGCATCTTGCTACTAGATAATCCTTTTACTTATTTTGATGAGAAAGAAAAGATAAAACTAGTAAGGATCTTAGAAAGACTTAAGGATAAGTTTCATAAAACGATAATTATTACTAGTAGTGACCAAGACCTTTTATATGAAATAACTAGATATTTAGTAGTATTAAAAGACGGATACTTATATCAAGAAGGAATTACAGAAAGTGTTTATTATTATCTATTTGATGAGAAAAAACTAGGTATTCCCCTTCCTAAAATAGTTTCTTTTATCAAACTAGTAGAAAGTAGTAAGAAAGTTAAACTAGATCACAGAAAAGATATAAAAGATTTAATGAAAGATATTTATAGAGAGGTAAGATAGTATGAGATTTTTAATACATTTTTCTTATGATGGTAGTTCTTTTCATGGCTATCAAACACAACCTGGATATAGGACTATTCAAGAAGAGTTAGAGATTGCTGCTACTAAAATTAATAATGGGGAAAAGGTAAAAGTAGTAGCAAGTGGAAGAACTGATAAGAAAGTTCATGCTTACCATCAAGTAGCACACCTAGATATGAATGTTTCCATTAGTCCTAAACAAGTAAAAAGAGCAATGAATAGATATTTACCTAGTGATATTCATGTTTTTGAAGTAGAGGAAGTAAGTAATGACTTTCATGCTAGATATTATGTTATCTCTAAGACTTACGAGTATCACTTAAATATGGGAGAGTACAATCCTATTAGAAGAAATTACTGTTACCAACATAATTATAAATTAGATATAGAAGCGATGAAGAAAGCTATTACTTATTTTATTGGTACCCATGACTTTAGAGCTTTTGTTACTGAAAATAGTATTAAAGATAATTGTGTTAGAACTATAACAAGTGCTTCTATAACTTTAGATGATTACTATAAAGATGAAATAATATTTACTTTTGAAGGTAATGGATTCTTAAGATATCAAGTTAGAAATATGGTTGGTTTATTAATAAAAGTTGGTACTGGTAAGATAGATTATAAATTAGTAAAAGAAATACTTGATAGTAAAGTAAGGGGAAAATACGGAACAACAGCGAAGGCAGAAGGATTATATCTAAAAAATATTGTACTAAGCTGTAGTGGTAAATGATTTTAAAGATACATTGTAATAATAAAAGAAAAATTATTTATTACTATGAAATTTTTTACTTTTTATTTTCAAAAAGAAGTAAAAAACTGTTGGAGTAAATAATAAATATTAGATAAAATACTTTTAAAAATAATAATGAATGGATAAGATATTATGAACGGATTAAGTGTTAGTGAATTAAATGATTGGCTTGATAATATATATATAGAAGGAAAAACGAATGTTACAGATCTCCCAGGTTATCATAAATCTGGACTTTGTAGCTTAGAAATAAGAAATTTTGTACGACGCAGATATATTAATGCTACCTATAATGAAAAAGATAGATTAACTAAAGATAATTGTGCTGAGGCTAGTCTATTTATTAGAGCAACAAATATTCCAAAAGAAGAAAAAGAAATTCTAAGTAAGTATCTAGACGATTCAGCTAAAAAACAAATACTTACAGATTTTATAAATAGTGATGCAAAAAGAAAATACTTTTCTCCTGACCCAGAAGATTGTCTTGGTAGATTGCATGCTATTCCTAGGGAATATGGCGTGCCACTAAGAAAATATTCTATAGATGAGAAAACATTAGAGACTAGTAGTAGATTTTATGAAATGGGATTTCAAGACTTTGTTGACTTTTTAACTCTTCATGTTGAGAATAAACCAAGTAAAAGGGTTGATACTATTGATAATGTAGTAACTACTAGTTACATTTTAAAAGATGACTTTTTTAGTGGAACTTGGATTCCCTCTAATGTAACTAGGGTTAGAAATGCTTTATTCGAAGCAACAAAAGATTATGTACAGAATGTTTGTAAGACTGATAACGAAGTCATAAAAAAGTCAGTTGCTGATGCTACAATTCAACATACATATCATGCAAGTGATTCATTATCTCACTCTATATTAGAATCAATACCAAGCGAATTTAATCAAACAGAAAAGGCAATTTATATTTATGCTAAATTATGCAAGACTTTGTCATATGCTCCTATATATTATTATAATGGTAATCTTTTGACACATACAAATGTTAGCAACATAGAAGAATACAATGATATGAATAATGAGGTAGTATGTTATGAATTTTCTTATATTTTAGCAGACTTACTTAAACAAACAGGTATAGAGCATATAAAGGAAGGAGAAATAGTTGAAGGGAACTTTAAAAATGAACATGCTAATGTTTTGTTTGAATCTGACGATTTGATTATTAGAGCTGATTCGACACGCACAGTACTAGGTGGTGATATGTCAGAATCAAAATATAAAAATTCTTTAGCAGGAATCAGATGTGAATTGTATGATGAAGAAGCTCAGCAAAAATTTAAGAACTATAAAAATAAGGTAAGGACATATTTGAATGAAGAAGATAAGAAATTTGCTTCAATGTTTCCTGAACAAGAAGAAATAAAGTTAAAACTAGAAAATGATAGATTAATTATGTTTAATAACTACTTAGAAAAAAGTGATTTAAAAAATGCAGATTTAGTATCTTATGCTATGGAACTGAAAGATGCATTGCATTTAGGGATAGGTATGTCTGTATATTTTGATGAAGAAACTAAATCAAAGATGTTATTAAATGTTAGATTTTATGCTTGTAATCAACAAAGAATGAGTAATATAAGATATTATTCCTATTTTATGAACACAGTTGATAAGCAAATCTATTTTAATGAAAATGATTTTATTTTATCGGATAATTTATCTTCTGCTAAGAAAAAATAATAATTTGGTTATGTAATGAACAAGCAAATATATTTACTTTGGATATGATTTTATTTATATAGAAAATTTAAAAGAATAAAAGCAATGTGCTAGTATATAAAATTATCTATATAATGCTAGCAAGTTATGACATTATCATAAGTTAATCATAAAGTTTGAAAAATGTTGTGCTAACAAGTTGACAAATCAAAAGATTATGGTATAATTTTAATCGGTACATTTAAATCCCCACATAAATTAAACGGTGGGAACGTTTGATTTAAGTAAAGGAGAAAAATATGAATAGTTTTATGCAAAAAAAAGAAACAGTTACAAGAAATTGGTATGTAATCGATGCTGAGGGAAAACCTCTAGGACGTGTTGCTAGTAAAGCTGCAGTTTTACTACGTGGTAAACATAAACCTACTTATACACCTCATATTGATTGTGGAGACTATGTAATTATCGTTAATGCTTCTAAAGTATTATTAACTGGTAATAAGTTAGAAGATAAGAAATATTACAATCACTCTCAATATCCAGGTGGATTAAGAGTTCGTACTGCTAAAGAAATGGTAGAACGTTATCCAGAAGAAATGGTAGAAAAAGCTGTTAAAGGTATGTTACCTCATAACCGTTTAGGTCGTGCTATGTACAAGAAGTTATTTGTATATAGAGGTGAAAATCATCCTCATATGGCTCAAAAACCAGAAGAAATGGATATTTAAGGAGGTTTAAGTTATGGCAAAAGATAAAGTTTATACTGGAACAGGTAGAAGAAAAACATCAGTTGCTCGTGTAACTCTTACAAGAGGAACTGGTAAGATTACTATTAATGGTCGTGATGTAAATGAATATTTCCCACACCAAACAATGGTAATGGATTTAACTCAACCATTAGATATTACTGGTACAAGAGATATATTTGATGTAACAGCTAATGTTTCTGGTGGTGGATGCTCAGGACAAGCTGGAGCAGTAAGACATGGTATTACTAAAGCATTGTTAATCTATGATGCAGCAACTCCAGTTGAATCAGAAAATAGTTTCCGTAGAATTCTTAAGAAGGAAGGATTTATTACAAGAGATCCACGTAAGAAAGAACGTAAGAAACCAGGACTTAAAAAAGCACGTCGTGCACCACAATTCTCAAAACGTTAATTGTTTCTATTCCTCGAAAATTTATATTTTCGGGGTTTTGTGTTTTTGGAGGTAAAATGACAAAATTTCTTTCTAACTTTGATTTAAAAATAATTGCTATTATTACTATGACAATTGATCATATTGGAGCTATTATGTATCCAAATATAGATATTTTTAGAATAATTGGAAGAATAAGTTTTCCAATCTTTGCTTTTTTATTAGTAGAAGGATTTAAGCATACTAGTAATAGACTTAAATATTTTCTAAGACTGCTTTTCTTTGCAATTGTTACCCAACCTATTTATGATTATGCCTTTAATAATCAAGATTTAAATATTCTATTTACATTTTCACTATCATTTCTATTTTTAAGTAGTTTAGAGTTTATAAAGAAAATTATAAATAAATATAGTAATGGTATAGAAGACTATCTTTATAAAACTGTATTTTATTCATTAATCTACATTCTATTTGCTCTTTTTTCTTTAATACTTAATGTTGATTATCAGGCCTTAGGAGTAAGTTTAGTCTTTATATTTTATTTATCATCTAATATTTATTTATCATTTTTATTATACTTATTAGCAGTTATCTTTCTTGCTACTAATGCTATTCAGTTCTATAGTCTATTATCATTTATATTTGTCTATTTATATAATGGTAAAAAAGGTAAAAATATTAAGTATTTTTTCTATTTATATTATCCTTTTCATATTCTTATTTTGAAAATATTGGAAATATTAATAATTTATAAATAAAATTAAATTGGTTAAAAAACTTATTGAATAAGTTACCAAAGTTTGATAGACTTAATTTATAAAGTAAAGGTATATGTTTTACTATGGGATGAGTTATACATATAGAAAATAAAAGAAAGTTGATATAATTAATGCTTATATCAAGTAATGGTGGAGTTTACATCCGGTTAATATAAAGACTTAACGCATTATTAACTTTCTTTTATAATGTTTAATGAATAATGAGAAGGAGTAGAAAATGGATAAAGAAAAGATAAAAAAAATATTAATGGTTGGAGTATCAATTTTTTTGCTGATAATTGTTGTAGGAGTCAGTTATGCTGCTTTTGTTTATAGTGGACTAGGTGAAAGAGCAAATACGATTACAACAGGTGCTATAACGATGCTTTATACTGAAAGTAATAATACTATCTCTATTAATAATGCCTTACCAACTACAGATAATACTGGTAAAACTAGAAAGAATAGTGGAGAGTATTTTGACTTTTCTGTCAAGTCATCTATCATTGGAAATACCGATATCAACTATGAAATAGCAGCTAAGGAAGAAACAGGTAATACTTTTAGTGGTAATAATATTAAGTATTACTTAACTACTGTAGATAGTGCTGGGAAAGAAAAAGAAGTAATGGCTCCAAGAATTTACTATGAAGAACCATCAGGAAATGTTTATACAGGAAGACCTGCTGACATGATGAGTTTATATGTTGGTAATTTAAAAGAGCAGGGAGAGACAACAATTAATTATAGATTAAGAATCTGGGTAGATGAAAGTTATAATCCTCAAAATGATAATGGTGGACTAACTTATAAAGTAAGAGTAAATGTCTATGGACAAACAAGTGATACTGTTGCTCAAGCGGAAGACACTTATTGTAAAGATAATGGCTTTACTACTTTATCAGATTGTATGTTAGTAATGAATAATCATGAAGCAACAACTGATGCAGCAAAGACTGCTATAAAAGCCAAAGGGACACCTGATTTTAATAAAATAGCACCAAATGATAGTGAGACTGATGGACTATATATGGCTGAAGATGATGATGGAGAAAGTTACTATTATAGAGGAGCGGTTAAAAACAACTATGTATCCTTTGCCGGATTTATTTGGAGAATCATCCGTCGAAACGGAGATGGTTCTGTCAGAATGATTTATTCTGGTAAGAGTACATCTGATACTGGAGATTCAGTTATGATTGGTAGCTC
>CAKPPW010000021.1 GCA_934177995.1 uncultured Bacilli bacterium | reverse complement strand
TATAAATATAAAAAGTAACTGAATGTTTCACGTGAAACAAAAATAGTGGAAAAAATATTTCCCGGGAAATAATTTAATAAGATAAGTAAGTAGATAATATATGATTTAAAAGAAATAGAATAAGTCCGAATAAAAATATAAATATAAAAAGTAACTGAATGTTTCACGTGAAACAAAAATAGTGGAAAAAATATTTCCCGGGAAATAATTTAATAAGATAAGTAAGTAGATAATATATGATTTAAAAGAAATAGAATAAGTCCGAATAAAAATATAAATATAAAAAGTAACTGAATGTTTCACGTGAAACAAAAATAGTGGAAAAAATATTTCCTGGGAAATAATTTAATAAGATAAGTAAGTAGATAATATATGATTTAAAAGAAATAAAATAAGTCCGAATAAAAATATAAATATAAAAAAGAATCAAATGTTTCACGTGAAACAAAAATAGTGGAAAAAATATTTCCCGGGAAATATTTTTTCTAAGAAAGTAGTAAAATAACAAGCTTTCTATTTTAAAAAATCTTGCAATAGTTTTAAATATAGTATACTATTATGTTGTGCAATAAATAGTTATGGAACTAGGTCAGGATGGAAACATAGCAGCCTTAACATATCCTATTTATGTGCACTTTTATTTTGATAAAAAATGGGTGATAAAAATGCACGAAAAATTTATGATAGAAGCAATTAAAGAAGCTAACAAATCACTAGAAATAAATGAAGTACCAGTAGGTGCTATAATTGTTAAAAATGGAAGAATTATAGCAAGGGGACATAATGTTAAAGAAAAAAAACAATTATCACTTGCTCATGCAGAAATAATCGCTATTGAAAAAGCTGCAAGAAAAACTAAAAATTGGAGATTGATTGATTGTGATATATATGTAACATTGGAACCATGTCCAATGTGTGCAAGTGCTATTAAACAAAGCAGAATAAAAAATATTTATTATGGAGCTGAGTCAATGGATGATAATAATCATAAAATTTTTCAAGATATTTGTAATAGCTCTGATAACAACAATAAAGTAAATTACTACCATAATATAATGCAATTAGAATGTACCGAATTACTTAGAAAGTTTTTTGTTAGCAAAAGATAAAACAAATGTTCAATAAAAATTACAAAGAAACATATTTTACAATATTTTGTTTAATTTTATTTAGTTAAAGTTAAAGACTTTTTACTGAAAATTTGTTACAATATATCTGATTGGAAGTGAAAGTATGTATCAAGCTTTATATAGAAAATATAGACCTAAAAAATTTGAAGATGTTGTAAGTCAAACTACTATAATCCAAACTCTTGAAAATAGTATTAAAACATCTCATGTTGGACATGCTTATTTATTTTCAGGCCCAAGAGGAACTGGAAAAACGACCGCAGCCAAAATATTTGCTCGAGCTGTTAACTGTCTTAATTATAAAGATGGTATTTGTAATGAGTGTAAAAGTTGCATATATTCAGGTCAAAAGGAATGTATGGATATTATTGAAATTGATGCAGCTTCCAATAATGGTGTGGATGAAATAAGAGAATTAAGAAATAAGGTGAAAATTTTACCTTCCGAGCTGAAATATAAGGTTTATATAATAGATGAAGTACACATGCTTTCAATTGGAGCCTTTAATGCTTTATTAAAAACTTTAGAAGAACCACCAGAGCATGTTATCTTTATTTTAGCAACTACTGATCCACAGAAAATTCCAAATACAATTATTTCTCGTTGTCAAACATTTCAATTTAAAAAAATAAGCCAAAAAGATATTAAACAACTGTTAGAAAAAATTGCTTCAAATGAAAAAATAGAAATAGAAGATGAAGTATTAACTGCTATTGCATCTGTCTCAGATGGTGGGTTAAGAGATGCTATAGGTTTACTTGATAAATTAAGTAGTTACAAATTGGGAAAAATTACCTATAATGATTTTTTAACTATGAATGGTCAAATCATAGAGGATGAGTTATTAATGTTTGAAAACTCCATTCTAACTCATAAAAATGATGTTATGTTAGAAAAAATAGAAAATTATTATAACGACGGTAAAGATTTAGTCCAAATATTAAAACAACTTATATATCATTTAAAAGATATACTAATCAATTATTATATAAAAAGTGAAAATCTTGAATATAGTGAAAAAGAAATTGTCGAGTTGGTCAGCCTTTTAAATGAAAAACTATCTGACATAAAGAAATCTGATGATATAAAAGTTTATGTGGAAATACTTTTATTACATTTTATAAATCAAAACAAAACGTTTGAAAAAAATATTTCCCGGGAAATAATTTCAGAGAAAAATTCTAAAATTATTGATACTGCATCTGATAGTGATAGTACACCAACAAAAGAAATAATACCTATTAATAATTGTGATAATAACGTAAACTATACACATCTAAAAGAAACAATGTTAATTAGAGCAAAAAACACACTGGCTGAGGCCACAAAAAGTAATCTGAATATTGAGCTAAATACATGGAAAAAGATAAACGATTATACGTTTGATGTTAATAATGGGTATTTAGCATGTGAATTATTAGATGGCACACCGAGGGCATCAAGTAACAAATCACTAATTGTTAGTTATGAGCACAGTTCAACATTAAAACGAATGTCAGATCATTTTCAAAAGTTAACGTCATTTTATAATGAAATATCAAATTTTAATAAAAAAATATCATTTATAGAAGATTCGGATTGGGAAAGTTTAAAAAAGGAATACATAATATTGTTAAAATCTGGTAAAAAAATGGAAATAGTTGATGAACCTAAAGAAGAAACAAAACAAGGTAAAACAGAAAGTAGCAATGAAAGTTTTCTTAGAGCCAAAGAGCTTTTTGGAGACTTAGTAGAAATTAGATAAAGAAAGAGGATGGTAATATATGAATATACAAGCTATGATGAAACAAGCTCAAAAAATGCAAAAAGAATTATTAAGTAAGCAAGCAGAGATAGAAAAAATGGAATTTGAAAGTAATCAAGGATTTGTTACTGTTAAAATGAATGGTAAAAAGGAAGTAACAGATGTAAAAATTAATTTAGATGCAGACTTCGACTTAGAAGATATTGAAGTTTTAGAAGATATGGTAATGATAGCAATAAATAATAATTGTAAGAAAATAGATAAAACAACTCAAGACAAAATGGGACCTCTTGCTAATGGTATACCAGGATTTATGTAGAGGAAAAAATGTATCCAGAAAGCATAAAAAATTTAGTGGATAGTTTTAAAAGTTTTCCAGGAATTGGTGAAAAAACAGCAGAAAGAATGGCTTTCAATCTACTTGCTTTTGATGAAGAAAGAATAGATTTAATTCAGGAAAGTATAAAAAATGCTAAAGTAAGTATACATAAATGTCCAATTTGTCAAACACTTACTGATCTGGAATTATGTCCAATATGTTCTGATGATACAAGAGATAATGATGTACTATGTATTGTTGAAGATTCAAAAATAGTTTTCTTGTTTGAGAAAATGGGAATGTATAAGGGAAAGTATCATGTTTTAAATGGACTTATTTCTCCACTTGATGATGTGAATCCTGAAGACATAGGACTTGATAAATTACTAGATCATTTAAATAAAAATGATTATAAAGAGATAATTTTAGCCTTTAAACCAAGTGTAGAGGGTGAAATAACATCTTTATATATAAAAAGAGTATTGGAAAATACTGGAATTAAAATCACAAGATTAGCAAGTGGAGTACCTATGGGTGCAGATATGGAATATATAGATAGTTTAACATTATCTAAAGCTTTAGAAGATAGAAAAGAAATTGCATAAAACAAAAAGAATATCATAATTATTATTAGGTGAAAATATGAAACTAATAATTAAGATAATTAAAAGAATTATATTGAGTGTCATTATATTATATGGTTATAATTTAATAGCATCTAGATTTAATTTAATAATACCGATAAATCTTATGACAGTAGGCTCAATTAGTATACTAGGATTTCCGATTCTTTTTGTTTTTGTTTTACTAAAAGTAATATTATTTTAAGGGAGTGTTATTAATGTTGGAACAATTGAAAAAAAATCAGCAATTATTTTATGAACAGGCTATTGTTCCTCTTAACTCTGGAAAAATTAATCACGCTTATTTAATAGAAACAAATAATAATGAAGATGACTTAGTAGATACATACTTAAATGAATTTTATAAGCAGTTACTTATTTCTGGTCTTAATGAATCGAATGAAGCTGGTATTTCAAAAGAAAAGCTAATTAATCTTCTGGAAAATAAAAGCTATCCTGATTTAGTAGAAATAAAACCAGAAAATAATGTTATTAAAAAAGAGCAATTATTGGAATTAATGGAAAAATTTTCCAATAAATCTATTTATGGTACATATCAAATATATGTTATTCATCATGCAGAAATGTTAAATCTTAGTGCTGCCAATACTATTTTAAAATTTCTAGAAGAACCAGAAAGTAATATAATTGCAATACTTTTATCAATTCATAGATATAAAGTATTGCCTACCATTTTATCTAGATGCTCAGTAATGACTCTTAAACAAGAGAAGAGCCGTATGATAGATGTTAATGATAATCAAACTCTTATTAAGTTATTGAATAATTTATTAATTGATAATGATCCATTAATAATAGGATTTAATGAGTATTATGAAAAACTGTTTCAAACAAAAGAATTATCTTTGGATACTTTAAAAAAAATTTCCAAAATTTTACAGTATTATATACAAACTAATGACCTAAACATCTTAAATATAAAGTCAAGTGATATCAATTTAAATAAATTTCAACTATTAGAAATGGTAAGTATAATTGATGAGTTTTCTGTAAAACTCCAGTATAATGTTAATATTAAATTATGGTTAGATTCACTATTAATCAAACTAACGGAGGTAAAAAAATGAAATTTTTAACTATTAGATTTATTAATTCTTATTTAAAAAGAGAATTAGATATTGTAAAATTAAAGACAAAAGAATCATTAAAAATAGGTACAAGAATAATAGTTGAAAAAAATGGAGATTTGAAATTAGCTGAAATTTATTCAACCAATGAAATTACTAGCATATCTGACATTCCCAAAAATGTCTGTAATTTCATTAGAATAGCAACAAAAAGAGATTTACATCAACAAGAAAACAATGAGAAAGATAGTGAAGAAGTTTATAGTTATGCACAAAAAAAAGCTAATGAGTTAGATTTAGATATGCACTTTGTAGATTCATTTTATACTTTTGATAGAAAGCAACTATTTATTAGTTATGTAGCAGATACCAGAGTTGACTTTAGAGAGCTAGCTAAAATTTTGGCTCAAAAATATAGAACAAGAATAGAATTACGACAAATAGGCGTTCGTGATAAAGCTCAAAAAATAGGTGGAATAGGTCCATGTGGGTTATTTTTGTGTTGTAATACATTTCTGACAGATTTTGCCAGTGTATCAATAGGAATGGCAAAAAATCAGTTTTTAGCTCTAAATCCTACTAAGATAAATGGTGTTTGTGGAAGACTTTTATGTTGCTTGAAATATGAAGATGAAACATACACTAACCTCAAAGAAAATTTTCCAGAAGTTGGCAAGTTAATTAAAAATGGTAAGATTGAAGGAAAAGTAGTAGATATCAATCTTTTATCTGGAACTTATAAAGTAGAAACCAAAAGTAAAGAAATAGTGGAATTTAAGAATGATTAGCAAAGAATATATAGAACATAATGGAAAGAAAATTAGTTATAGTCAACTTACTAATTCTTTTTTAATAACAAGTGATAGTGTTTTATTATCAGATTTTATTGATATAAAACAAAAAGATAAAGTAATTATTGATATAGGAACCGGACAAGGATTGATTCCATTACTACTAAGCACTAGAGCAAATACAAAAATATATGGAATAGAAATTCAAAATGAATTATCATCAATTGCTACAGATAATGTAAGTAAAAATAATTTGTCAAATCAAATTGAAATAATTAATGACAAAGTACAAGAATATAAAAAATATTTTACATCCCATAGTATAGATATTGTAGTCTCTAATCCTCCATATTTTAAAATTGAAACTAAATCAAGAACAAATGATTTATTAACAAAGACTATATCTCGTCACGAGCTAAAATTAACATTTGAAGAGTTAGCATATTGTAGTAGTCAATTATTGAAACAAAATGGACACTTCTATTTTATTCATAGAACAGATAGATTGATAGAAATAATAGAAACACTAAAAAAATATAAATTAGAGCCAAAAAGAATAAAATTTATATATTCAAATAATAACAATAATTCCTCATTATTTCTTTTAGATTCCGTATATTATGGAAAAGAAGGGTTAAAAGTAGAATCACCAGTTTTTTTAGAAAGAGAGTAGAAACATATGAAAAATAATAATCTTTATTTAATTCCAACACCAATTGGAAATTATGATGATATAACAATAAGAGCTTTAAAAATCTTAGAAACAGTTGATATAATTCTATGTGAAGACACAAGAGAAACTGGAAAACTATTAGCTCACTACAATATAAAAAAAAGACTAATAAGTTGTCATGATCATAATGAAGATAAAATGTGTGATAAAGTTTTAGAATTTTTAAAAAATGGTACTAATCTAGGATTAGTAACAGATCAAGGAACACCAATTATTAGTGATCCAGGTTACAAAGTAGTTGAATATGTGACAAAAAATGGTTATAATGTTATAAGTTTACCGGGACCTACTGCATTTGTGCCAGCTTTAACACTGTCTGCCTTAGCACCGCAACCCTTTCTCTTTTACGGATTTTTAAATTCAAAAGATACTAAACAAAAAAAGGAATTGGATAACTTAAAGAATTATCCTTTTACAATTATTTTTTATGAATCTCCTAAGAGACTTGAAGAAACACTAAAAAATATGTTGGAAATATTAGGAAATAGAAGAATTGCTATTGTTAGAGAATTGAGTAAAAAATATGAAGAAACGATAAGAGGTAATATAAAAGAAATATTATGTAATTATAAAGAATTAAAAGGAGAAATTGTTTTAGTAGTAGAAGGGGCTAAACAAGACTATCAAGATTTATCTATAAACCAGCATGTTGATTTATATATGCAAGATAATTTAAGTTTAAATGAAGCTATGAAAAAAGTAGCAAAAGAGCGAGGAATACCAAAGTCAATTATATATAAAGAATATCATCAAAATAAGTAAATTATTTCCCGGGAAATAATTTTAGGAGGAGTAACTATGAAATTAGTAGTAGGATTAGGAAATTTTGGAAAAGAATATGATAACACTAGACATAATATAGGATTTCGTTTCCTAGATGCTTATTTATCAGGAACTAATGTTATTTGGAAAAGTAAATTTAAAGGGTTATATTGTGAAAAAACTATAAATAATGAAAAAGTAATTTTCTTAAAACCTCAGACTTATATGAATCTTTCTGGTGAATCAGTTCTTCTTTTTGTAAATTATTTTAAAATAAAGATAGAAGATATTTTAGTAATAAGTGATGATTTAGCTCTACCAATTGGTACCTATCGCTTACGTTCTCAAGGAAGTGCTGGTGGTCACAATGGATTAAAGAATATAGAAGAATGTTTAAAAAGTAATAAGTATAATAGATTAAGAATTGGGATTAATTCAGAAACAAGAAATTTAATGGATCAAGTTTCATTTGTTCTTTCTAAGTTTACTAATGAAGAAGAAAAAAAATTAATAGAATTAGAACCAATAGTTAATAATATAATTAATGATTATGCAGATAAAAAATTTGATTTAATAATGAATAAGTATAATCACAGAAAGTAGGAAGTTATGAATCTTATTGATAATTTATTTTCAAATCTATCTATTAAATCAGTTTCTTTAGACAATATGTCTGAGGAACTTTTTGCGATGTATGTATGGCAAATATTGAATAAAAAGAATAAGAACATTTTATTAGTAACTTCTACTTTAATTGAAGCAAATAAACTATTTCAAAAAATAAGTCTTTATACAAACGATGTTTATTTATTTCCAATGGATGACTTTTTAACAAGTGAAGCTATTGCTATATCACCAGATTTACTTATCACTAGACTAGAAACTTTAAAAGCTATTCAAAATGATAAGCCACTGATTGTAATTACTCATTTAATGGGATATTTACATTTTTTACCAAATAAAAAAATATACAAAGATAATATACTAACTCTATCAACTGACATGGAAGTCTCACATAAAGACTTAATAGAAAAATTGCAATTATTAGGTTATAAAAGAGAAACTATTGTAACAAAGACTGGAGAGTTAGGAGTTCGTGGTTTTATAATAGATTTATTTCCGCTAGGAGAAAATCATCCTATCAGATTAGAATTTTTTGGAGATACTATTGAATCCATTAGAACATTTGATGAAAATACTCAAAGGTCATTGGAGCATCTAGATAAAATAACTATCTATCCTTGTACTGAATTTTTAGTTGATACACCATTAGATGAAGATGAAACGCCAAAGCCACTAGATAATTACATAAAAGTTGATTCAATACAAGACTATTTAACAGATTCAGTAACTATATATAAGGATCCAAATTCAATAAAAATAGTTTATGAAAATATAGTAAAGGACGTAAAAGATTACACAGAAGAAAAAAATATAAAAACTACTAGATTCTTCTTTCCTTATGAGGAAAAGTATCAGGAAGATGCTATTCTTTATTTTTCCATTGATAGTGCTATAGAAACTAAAAAAGAGATTATTTCATTTGATACTAAAAACCCACCTCAGTTTTATGAGGATACAGAGTCTATTGAAAAGTACTTATCAGAATCTTTGATGCATTCTAAAACTATAATAATTTCTTTAAAAGATTATCAAAAGAAAAGTTTAATGAATAAATTGAATCTTCCTTCTATTGATACTAATTTAACCAATATAGAATTAGGAAAAATAAACTATATATCACTAGAAATGGAAGAGGGATTTATTTATAAAGATTATATATTTTTAACTGCAAATGAATTGTTTCAAAAGAAAACTATTAATAAAAAGTATAAAACCAACTTTAAATATGGTAGTAAAATTACTGATATAAATAAACTTGAAATAGGTGATTATGTCGTTCATCAAAGCTGTGGTATAGGTATATATAATGGTTTAAAGACTTTAAAACAAGGTAATCAATTAAAAGATTATGTTGAGGTTTTATATCAAGATAATGATAAACTTTATATTCCTGTGGAAAAAATAGACTTACTGTTAAAGTACTCATCAAAAGAAGGCATAGCTCCTAAAATATATAAACTAGGTGGAAATCAATGGCAAAAGGTTAGAAGTAGAGTTAAATCTAAGGTACATGATATGGCTCTTGATTTATTGAAGCTTCAATCTGAAAGAGAAAGTAGAAAAGGATTTGCATTTTCTAAAGATGACAGTATGCAAAAAGAGTTTGAAGCTAACTTTGCTTATCAACCAACAAAAGACCAACTATTAGTAACTTCTCAAATAAAAGAAGACATGGAACAACCACATCCAATGGATAGATTATTAGTAGGGGATGTAGGCTTCGGTAAGACAGAGGTTGCTTTTAGAGCCATATTTAAGGCAATACTTGATCAAAAACAAGTTCTATTTCTATGTCCAACTACTATTTTATCTAATCAACATTACGAAACAGCCATGCAAAGATTTGAATCTTTCCCTATAGAAATAGGACTACTTAATAGATTTACTTCTAAAAAGGAGACTGATAGAATAATAGCTGGTTTAAAAGATGGAACAATAGACTTAGTTATTGGTACCCATAGATTATTAAGTAATGATATTAAACCAAAAGATTTAGGATTACTAGTAATAGATGAGGAACAGCGCTTTGGGGTTAGACAAAAGGAAAAAATTAAAATGTATAAGAGTAATATAGATGTGCTAACACTAACTGCTACTCCCATACCAAGGACTTTACAAATGTCTATTACCGGTTTAAGAAGTATGTCATTAATAGAAACACCGCCTGTTAATAGATATCCAGTTCAAACTTATGTATTGCCTGTTAATAAAACATTAATTAAGGAAGCTATTAACAAAGAACTAGCTCGTGATGGACAGGTTTTTGTACTATATAATCATGTTAGTGATATTGATGATAAAGTGACTGAAATAAGTAATTTAGTAGAAAATGCTAGAGTAATATCAGCTCATGGTCAAATGGATAAAAACGAAATAGAAGATAAAATGATGCAGTTTATAAATCATGAAGCAGATGTTTTAGTTTGTACTACTATAATAGAAACAGGTATAGATATTCCAAATGTAAATACACTAATTATCTTAGATGCCGACCATTTTGGACTTAGTCAACTTTACCAAATAAGAGGTAGAGTTGGTCGTAGTAATAAAATAGCATATTGTTATTTAATGTATGAAGAAGGTAAAATCTTAACAGAAACAGCTACAAAAAGATTAAAGGTAATAAAGGATTTCACCTCATTAGGAAGTGGCTTTGCAATTGCAACTAGGGATTTATCAATAAGAGGTGCTGGAGATATTTTAGGTAGTGAACAAGCAGGTTTTATTGATAGTGTAGGAATAGATTTATATTTAAAAATGCTAGAAGAAGAAACTAAAAAATTGAAAGGTGAAGAAATAGTTGAAGATGAAAATACGCAACCACTAATTTCTGTATCAACACATATTTCTGATTCCTATGTAAAAGAACAAGACTTAAAAATAGAAATACATAGAATAATTAATCAGATAGATAGTAAAGAATCTTTAGAGAAAACTAGACAAGAGCTAGAAGATAGATTTGGAAAACTTAGTGAAGATATGATTATATATATGTATGAAGAATGGTTTGAAAAGTTAGTTAAAAAGTTAAATATTAAGAGAGTTCATCAGACCAAAAATACAATTGAAATTACTATTTCTGCTAGCCAGATAAAAGATGGAGAAAACTTATTTAGAACTGCTTTTAAGATAAGTCCCATGTTTAGATTTAAGTCTACAAGTACTGAAGTAACTATAATACTAGATACTATTAAATTAGATAAACATCCAATATATTATCTTACAGAGTTATTATCACAGTTAGATCAATTAGCCCAATCAGCCTAATCAACTTGACTTATTAAGAAACTATTGTTATTCTTAAATAGAAAAAGGTAAGGTATATAAATATGAAACAAGAAGAATTACTAGAGCAACATTTATCAATCTATTTAAACTCAATAGAAGAATTAATTAAAAATAACAGTTATTCCCTAGTTGAAGATGATTTATTACCACTATTTAAGAAACCACCATTAGAAACGATGGATACTATTAAACAAAGAATGTTATCATTAGGAAAACACTATCAAGTAATAATTAATACTGAGCAATTAGATAAATCATTGGAAATATATAGAAATTCTATGCAAAAAAAAATAAAGTCATTAAAAAAATATCGAGAAGATTATTTGATTAAAGACATAAGACAAAAAGCAAAAGATACTAAAGATGGAACATTTAAAATATTAAAGAAAGACTTAACTTCACTGGATAAAAATCTAAAAAAGGAAATTAAAGTTGAAATAGAAAATGACATGCAGAAACTAATAGATAATATACCAAACTTCTTCCAAACAAATGAGATAGCAGATAAACTTCAAAAGGATGCTACAAAGTATTTTAAGACAACTTATCCAAGAAATTTAATGGAAACTATAGATATGAAAGTCATTGTAAAAAATACAACATTGATAAATGGAGTTAATGAACAAACTGAACACTTTATCTTTGCTAAAGAAAACTCACATCTCTTTGATTAGAGATGTTTTCATTTGGAAATAATTACCACATAAAAAACTATCTTCTACTGTATATAATAATAATATATAGCTTTTAATAGTATAAAATGGGCAAAACTTGAGAGAATACTACTAGAAAAGAAGGGAGCATTTTATGAAATCAACAGGCGTAGTAAGAAGAATAGATGATTTAGGGAGAATTGTATTACCAAAAGAAATAAGAAAAACATTACGCATTAGAGAAGGTGAATCCTTAGAAATATATACTAATGGCGAAGAAATAGTTCTAAAAAAATTCACATCATCATCAGATTTAAAAGAAATATCACAGAATTTAATTGATACCATAACTAATACTATTAAGAATAGTATCCTTGTAGCAGATCGTGATAATATTATTGCTGGAAGTGGTCCATTAAAAAAAGAATTTATTAGTAAACATATTTCAAGTGAATTAGAAAATATATTGCTCAATAATGAAAAAACTAGTAAGTATAGTGTTGAATATAAAAAAATAATAGAATCAGATAGTAAGTCTAATAAAGTATTTGATTATTTAGTAAATCCTATTCTGTCAGAGGGAGAAGTTATTGGTTTAATACTAATAATAGATGTACATACAGGAAAAATGTTTAGTGAAGAACAAGAACACATGGCTCAAATAATTTCACAATTTTTAGAAAAATATCTTGAAGAGTGAATAAATTTATGGTAAAGTAAATCTGTCAAAAGCATTGACGGAGAGGCAAATAGAACCTTTTAGTAATAGAGACTTCGGTTGGTGGAAAAGAAGCAAAAAAGACTATGTTGCTATGGCTCTTGAGTTGTTATATCGATATGTAGGTATAACCGTTATTGAAGCGTTATTTCAAATAAGATGTGCAAGTTATTGTGAACAAAGGTGGTACCGCGGAGATATTTCGTCCTTTGAACAGTAACTTTTTTAATTTTTAAGGAGGAAAAAATTATGGAAAAATATTATATTAGTACAGCAATTACGTATACTTCAGGTAAACCACATATAGGTAATACCTATGAAATAGTTTTAGCAGATGCAATTGCAAGATACAAAAGACTTAAAGGATATGATGTTTATTTTCAAACAGGTACAGATGAACATGGTCAAAAAGTAGAAGAAAAAGCCAAAAAAGAAGGAAAAACACCTCAAGAATTTACTGATGAAGTAGCTAGTGAAATAAAAAGAATCTGGGATTTAATGAATACTAGCTATGATAAATTTGTTAGAACTACTGATAAAGAACATGAAAAGATAGTTCAAAATATCTTTCAAAAGTTATATGACCAAGGTGATATTTATTTAGGTGAATATGAAGGTTGGTATTGTCTTCCTTGTGAATCATTTTTTACTGATAGTCAATTAGTAGATGGTCATTGTCCAGATTGTGGTAGAGAGGTTAAAAAGTCTAAAGAAGAAGCTTATTTCTTTAAGATGAGCAAATATCAAAAGAGATTGGAAGAATATATAGAAACACATCCTCATTTTATAGAACCTGAATCTAGAAAAAATGAAATGATTCAAAACTTCTTAAAACCAGGATTACAAGATTTATGTGTTTCAAGAACAACATTTAAATGGGGAATACCTGTCCCTTTTGATACAAAACATGTTATTTATGTTTGGATTGATGCCTTAACAAACTATATAACTTTCTTAGGTTATGATACTAAAGACCAAAGTGAAAACTTTAAGAAGTACTGGCCAGCTAATCTTCATTTAATTGGTAAAGATATTTTAAGATTCCATACTATCTATTGGCCTATTATCTTAATGGCTTTAGATTTGCCATTACCAGATAAAGTATTTGGTCATCCTTGGTTATTAATGGGAAATGATAAGATGAGTAAGAGTAAAGGTAATGTTTTATATGCCGATGATTTAGTAGAAAAATTTGGTGTAGACACAGTTCGTTATTATTTGCTTCATGAAATACCTTTTGCTCAAGATGGTAATATCACGAGTGAATTATTAGTAAGTAAACATAACTCTGATTTAGCTAACATTTTAGGTAATCTAGTTAATAGAACATTAACTATGGCAATTAAGTACTTTGATGGAGAAGTAACTAATAAAAATGTTAAAGAATCATTAGATAATGAATTTGTTACTAAAATAAACGAACTAGATAAAAAGGTTGAAAAAGCAATGGATGAACTACAAGTAGCAAATGCCATCAGTGAAATATTTGAAGTATTAAGAAACAGTAATAAATATATAGACGATACAACTCCTTGGGTTTTAGCTAAAGATGATACTAAGAAAGATAGATTAGAAACCGTAATATATAACTTATTAGAATCAATCAGAATCTGCGGCTCTTTACTATATCCATATTTGCCAGATACAAGCAATTCTATATTAGAACAATTAAATACTACTGATAAAGATTTAGTATATAAAGAAAATAATACTTATAAAGTTAATAAACCATCAATTTTATTTGAAAGATTAGATATAAATAATTTGTAAAAATATTGTCAAGTTGAAAAATAAATTAAAAAACTATATTTATTTTTCGGCAAAATATGATATATTCGTATCGTGTGGTAGTAGTAAGAAGTATAGAAAGAGGGTACTTTTTATGGATGAGGCTACGGGAATAGGAATATGTCATTTAGCATTCATATTACTTTATCTTGGAGTTGTTTTTACAGCCGTAACAGGACGTAATATGCTTGATATATTCTATGCAATATTTCTATCAGTTTATTTTGTAAGAATCTACATTTATAAGAGAAAAAATAAAAATAGTTTGCTAAATAAGTAGACTATTTTCTTTTAGGAGGAATAAAAATGTTTATAGATACACATTGTCACTTAAGTAAAAAAGATTATGAAGATATTTCTAAAGTTATAGAAGATAATAGAAATGCTAATGTTTTAAGAATAATAATATCAGGTTGTACTAGGGAAGACTTAGATGAAACTATAGAGATAATTAGTAATTATCCTGATGTTTATGCAACTATTGGTTATCACCCAGAAGAAGCAGATAACATTGAAAAGCAAGATTTAGTTAAATTAGAACAATTATTGTCACTAGAAAAAATAATTGGTATAGGAGAAATAGGTCTAGATTATCATTATTCATCAGAAAACAAAGAAAAACAGAAACAACTATTTGAATATCAGTTATCGTTAGCAGAAAAGTATAATCTGCCTGTAGTAATTCATACAAGAGATGCTAACAATGATACTATTAATATCTTAAAGAAATATAACGTAAAAGGAATTATTCATTGCTTTAGTGGTAGTTATGAAACAGCTTGTCAGTATATAAATATGGGATTTTTATTAGGAATAGGTGGAGTAATAACTTTTAAGAACTGTCACCTAAAAGACACTGTAAAGAAATTGTCTTTAAAAAATATTGTTTTAGAAACAGATAGTCCTTATTTATCACCAGTTCCATATAGAGGAAAAGTTAATTCATCCAAGAATATTCCCATAATAGCAGAGTTTTTAGCCAAAGAGTTAGAACAAGATATAACTATTATAGAAAAAAGCACTACTGAAAATGTAAAATCTTTGTTTACAAAATTAAAATAAAAAAACTAAAATCTTCTTGCTTTACATTTTTACCTATGTTATATTTGTATTGTAAAGGAGGTTAGACGAAGATGAACAATAACAATTCATCAAAGCAGATTCTATTATCTGTATTAGGAGTTGCCATTTTAGTAGTAGCAGTAGTAGGTATTTCATTCGCTGCATTTAGTTATTCAAAAACTGGTACAGTAGCAAATACAATTACAACTGGTACTATTACAATGAGTTATAGTGAACCAACAAATGGTATTAACATAACTAATGCTCTTCCTATAACAGATGAAGCTGGAAAAGCACTATCAGGTGATAATAATACATTTGATTTTACAGTAAGTGCCAGCGTTAGTGGTACTACAGAAATCAATTATGTTATTACTGCTATAAAAGGTGATGACTGTACAATAGCTGACTCAGGTGTTAAGGTATACTTAACTGATCAAGATGATAGTCAGATTTTAGCACCTACTAAAGTTAGTGCGTTAACAAAAACAGCTGCAAGTAATAATGCAGGTGCACCAGCAGATCAATTCATTTTAAAAACTGGTACATATTCTGCTACAAGTACAGATACATATCGTTTAAGAATGTGGGTTGCCGATGATTATACAGCTCCTGCTACAACTGAGAAATATGTTTTAAAAGTTAACGTATATGGTCAAGCAGCAGCTAAGTAGTTTAGTCTTAAAAGTGTCTAATCTCTGACACTTTTTTCTTTTCTCAAAAAAACACTTGTTATTTTGTACTGTTTTATGTTATCTTTATAGTGTAAGGAGGTTGGACAAAGATGAACAATGATAATTCATCAAAGCAGATTTTATTATCTGTACTTGGAGTTGCAATTTTAGTAGTAGCTGTAGTAGGTATTTCATTTGCTGCATTCAGTTATTCCAAGACTGGTACAACATCAAATACAATTACAACAGGTACTATTACAATGAGTTATACTGAACCAACAAACGGTATTAACTTAACTAACGCTCTTCCTATAACGGATACAGCCGGAAAAGCATTAAAAGGCGATAATAATACTTTTGACTTTACTGTAGGTGCTACAATATCTGGTACTACAGAAATCAATTATGTTATTACTGCTGTAAAAGGTGATGGTTGTACAGTAGCTGACTCAGGTGTTAAGGTATACTTAACTGATCAAGATGATAGTCAGATTTTAGCACCTACTAAAGTTAGTGCATTAACAAAAACAGTTGCAGGTAATAATGCAGGTGCACCAGCAGATCAATTCATTTTAAAAACTGGTACATATTCTGCTACAAGTACAGATTCATATCGTTTAAGAATGTGGGTTGCCGATGATTATACTGCTCCTGCTACAGCTGAGAAATATGTTTTAAAAGTTAACGTATATGGTCAAGCAAATGCTCAGTAATAACTATTAAAAGTGTCTAATCTATGACACTTTTTAGTTTGTTTCAAAAAAAACTTGTTGTTTTGTACTTATTTATGTTATTTTATATAGTATAAGGAGGTTAGATAGAGATGAATGATAATATTTCCTCAAAACAAATATTAATTTCTATATTAGGAGTGGCTATTCTAGTAGTAGCACTAGTAGGTATTTCATTTGCTGCTTTTACCTATTCTAAAACAGGTACAACGGTAAATACAATTACAACAGGTACTATTACAATGAATTATAATGAACCAGAAGCAGGTATTACCTTAACAGATGCTCTTCCTATGACTGATGCTTCAGGAATGGCTTTAACTGGTACTGGTAATACATTTGATTTTACTGTTAGTACTACTATTAAAGGTAAAGGTACAACTACGATTAACTATTTAATTACAGCTACAGAAGTAACTACTACTTTTCCCAATACTGGAATAAAAGTATATTTGACTAGTGATGATGATAAAAATGTTGAATTATCACCAACTAAAGTATCAGAGCTAGATACCACTCAATCAAGTAATTTAGCTGGGGCACCTACTGGTCAAAAGATTTTGAAAGTTGGAACAGTTACAGCTACTGATACAGAAGTTGCTCAAACTACTAAGTATCGCTTAAGAATGTGGGTTGCCGAAGACTTTTCTGATTCATCTAAATCAGGAACTTATTCTATAAAAGTAAATGTTTATGGAAAAGCAAATGCTCAATAACAACCATTAAAAGTGTCTAATCTCTGACACTTTTTCTTTACCATAAAATAAAAATATGCTACAATTTAGACAGAATAGGAGAGGTATCATGGATGACAATAAATTAAAAGAAGAAAAGAATGGAAAACTTTATTTTATATTAATAGCATTATTATTAATTGTATTATTAGTGATTGGTATTTCCGCTGTAGCAGTAACAGTTACTAAAAAGGGAGATAAAGTAAATACTATCACAACGGGCAATATATCACTTGACTTTACAGAAGATAATAATGGTATAACTATTACTAATGCAATGCCTACAACAGATGCAACTGGTAAAACATTATCTAAAACTGGTGAATATTTTGACTTTAGTGTAATATCTACCCTTTCTGGTTATGCCAATATAACTTATGAAATATCAGCAGTAAAAATAGCAAGTTCAACACTTGATGATAATGAAGTAAAACTTTATCTAGAAAAAAAACAATCAGGAACATATAAGGAAGTAATGAAACCTACCAAATTTACTCCATTGTCATCAGAATCAGATATAGGTAGTGAAGAAGGTACTATGATTCTTTATAAAGAAACAGTTAATAAAACAAAGACTGACAATTATCGTTTAAGAATGTGGTTATCTGATGATGCAAAAATAGATAATATATCAAGAACATTTACAGTACAAGTAGCTATTCATGCGTCAGTAAAAGCAAGCAAATAACTTTTCTTTTAAAAAAAGCTAAACTGTGATATATTAATAATAGTGAATAATAAGCGGGTGATTAAATTGAATGATTCTAAATCTATGACAGCCTTTTCTGATCTTTCTTTATTAGAAAAGATAAAAAGAATAGTGCATTACTTCTTTACAGTTATTATGTATTCAGTTGTACTAATAATGATCATCGTTTTTACAATAATTCTTGTTAATTTTATAGATCAAAGCAATAACTTAAAAAAAGGATTACAAAAGCCAGCTTTAGTATCAGCTTATACAATAGTTAGTCCAAGTATGGTACCAAATATAAATGTTCTTGATGTTATAGTTACTACAAGAGTTAGTGATCCTTCTAAAATAAAAGTGGGAGATGTAATAACATTTAACTCAACAGACTATCGTAGCTCTGGAGTAACTGTTACACATAGAGTAAGAAAAATAGAAAAAACCAGTGATGGTAAATATTTATTTACTACTAAAGGTGATGCAAATAATACAGAAGATGCTACTAGACAACCATTTAGTAGTATCTATGGAAAAGTTTTGATCCGTATACCAAAACTAGGATATATTCAATATATATTAAGTAGTGTTTTAGGATGGGTATGTTTAATAATAATACCTACAGTTATAATAATAGGATTGGATATCATTAAGATAATTAAAACTATAAAAAATGATTCAAGGATGAAAAGTAAAGATAGTTCTAACATCAAAAAAAACTCAAGGAAAAGGGTAGACTCAAAAAAAGAAAGGAGTCGTTATAGATAATGAGAAAAAAAATATTTCTTATATTTAGTGGTATTTTACTATTTGCCTTTGTACTAGATACGTCATTTCTTTGGTATAAAGTGTTTTACTATAGTGACTTAGACACTGTTAGTAATTTACAAGTTCAAAAAGAAAGTGATGAATCTACCTTAAATGAGAACTTATTTCCCATGACAAAAGAAGAAGCAAGTATAGTACCAAATTATGAGTTTAGTATCAAAAATGTTAGCAATTTCAAAAGTCATTATGAAGTTGTATATAAAGAGATAAATGATAATCCAGGAAAGAAACTTTCTAAAAATCAATTAGATTATCAACTAATGCTTAATGGAAAGGTCATCAAAGAAGGCAATCTTGAAAAGTTAAAAAATAATGTATTAGATGAAAGGTATGTAATGCCAAATCAAACTAATAAATATGAGTTGAAAGTGTATATAGCAAGTTCAGCAAAAGATAGTAATTGGCAAAATAAGAAATATACATATACAGTAAATATTAATGTTAAGGAGAATAATTAATGAAAAAAATATTATTAGAATATATAAACATTTTTGCATATGCAGTTGTAGGTTTAGTTTTTGGTTTTTCCTTTTTCCTATTATTTATTAATTTTTATCACTACAAAGAAATAAATGAATCAGTTAATGTTAGTGAAGAAATGTTGAACTACAAACAAAAGACAGATGAAAAGATAGCAAAGATAAAAGATAATATTAACTTATATCAACAAAATACTTATAATGGTAAAAATAATATTTATGATATGAATGGTATTCAAATTAAACTGAATAGTTGTGTAAAAAGCTTTGAAAGTGAAGAGTATAAGAATTTAGCAAATAAAGAAAATGTTGAGATAAAAGACGTTTATAAACTAGGTAGATTTTATCAAAATACTATATTAAATGATTGTATAGTTTTACAATTAAGTAGTCTAGCAGATGAGAGTAGTTCTTATTCAATTGCTAGTTTATCAACAATAAGACCATTTCTTAAAACTAATATTAACCAGTTATTATCAAGTAATGGTTATATTATATCAAGCTTAGAAAATGCTGATAATTATTACTTTACTAATGATATAAGTAAATCTAGTATATTTTTCTTAGCAAAAGATAGTTATAGTGCTATTAATAAAAATTATCAAAATACTTTAGACTTTCTAGTAGAGATATCAGAATGGTATAAAAGTGAAGTAGTAGGAGGCTAAGATGAAGAAAATATTAAATATAATGTTTGCTATTTTAAAATATATATTACTATTGGGAGCTTTTGCTATAACACTATTTATTATAGTAAGAATGAATGCAAGACTTAATAAAAGTTTTAGTACAGTAATTCCTGAATTTATTCCGTTCTTATTAGTTTTTCTATTATTTGTTATAAATCTTATATTTAAGCAGGACGGTGTAAATAATAATATTTTCTATAATTTAACCTCATGTATAGTTTTTGCTACCATAATAGTAGTTGGCTATAGGGCTTTTGCTGATAAGAATATGGTACTTAATGAAAAATATGGATATGGAGTAGATTTCAACTATTTTAATACCTTCATAGCCTATATGAAAATTATGTTATATGGATTATCAGCTTCTAACATATTATTCATGTTTCAACCAAAGGAAAAGTCAAAATAATAAACTTTTTCTTTTTTTTATGTTATCATATAAGGGAATAACAGATTATTAAGGAGCGATTATATATGGATGAAAAATTTCAGTTCAAGAAGAAGTTTGGTCAAAATTTTTTAAAAAATGAAAAGGTACTGACTAGAATAGTAGATGTAGCAGATATTAAAGATGAATCTTTAACTATAGAAGTAGGACCTGGTTCGGGAGCATTAACTAAATACTTAAAGGAAAAAGGACAAGTATTGTGTTATGAAATAGATAAAACCTTAGAAGATATTTTAATGAGAAACTTTGGAGAAGCTAGTAATGTATCAATATATTTTGGAGACTTTTTAAAACAAGATATTAAAGAAGATTTAAAGGACTTTACCTATAAACACTTATATTTTGTAAGTAATGTACCTTATTATATAACTACTCCAATCCTATTTAAATTAATTAATTCAGGCCTTTATTTTGACAAAATTGTTATGATGGTACAAAAAGAGGTAGGAGAGAGATTCACATCCCCCGTAGGTAAGAAGGAGTATGGTGCCTTAACAGTGCTATTAAGATATTACTTTGAGACGAAAAAAGAATTCTTAGTTAGTAGAGAAGAATTTATTCCTAAACCAAATGTAGATAGTGTAGTAGTATCATTTAAACCAAGGAAAGATAAAGAAGACTTAGTAAATGAAGAATTTTTTCAACAATTAGTACATGATAGTTTTCAGTTTAAAAGAAAAACATTAAGAAATAACTTGAAAAAGTATGATTTAAATATAGTTAGTAAAGTCTTAGAAAAATATAATTTAGACTTAAATGTTAGAGCTGAACAGTTAGAATATAATATCTTTGTTGATTTAGCTAATAATCTTTATAAATAAAATTAAACTTCATTGCATAAACTTAACTGGGTGATTACATGAATTTTAAACTAGGTGAATATGTTACTAGGGAATCATACAATAATGACTTAGTTTTTCAAATAATAGACATAGAAGATGATATAGCATATTTACGTGGAGTAGATGTTAGACTTTATGCTGATAGTGAACTAGATGATTTAAATAAAGTAACCATTAAAAAAGAAACTGATAGAACAGACATAGAAAAAGTAGAAAGCTTAATCTCATTGGATAGAAATGAATACTTTTATCTTCCTGGTAAAATAGTCCAATTTGACTCTGATAAATTTTATTTAGATAGATGTATTAAGTTTTATAAGGATATGCATCTAGAAGCATACGGTATAAAAGTAAAAGAAAATGAAATAGAAGAAGTAATAACAGAAACTCTAGAAAAATATAAACCAGATATAGTAGTAATAACTGGCCATGACTTTTTAAAAAAACATGCCAAAGATAAAACTAAGATAGAAAATTATCAAAACTCTGAAAACTTTGTAAATGCTATTAAAAAAGCTAGAATTTATGAGAAAAATCAGGATAAATTAATAATTATCTCTGGAGCATGTCAATCAAACTATGAAGAACTAATAAAAGCTGGTAGTAATTTTGCTTCTAGTCCTAAAAGAATAAATATACATGCTCTAGATCCTGCTATTATAGCTTCCTGTGTTGCTTTATCTCCTGTAAACAAAGAAATAGATTTAATATCATTAATAGATAAAACACATTATGGTAGTGCTGGAATGGGTGGAATAATCACTAATGGAACGATGTATGTGGGGTATCCAAGATGAATATAGATACAATAAAAGCTAAAGTAAGAGAAAAAGAAGGAGAGACACTTCACTTTAAAGTAAATGGTAGTCGTAATCAAATAGAAGAATTTAATGGAAAGATAGTTAAACTTTATCCATCTATTTTTATTGTTAGTTTAGTAGGAGATAATGATACAATTAAATCCTTTAGCTATAGTGATTTAATAACAGAAAGTGTAGAGATTATCAGTTGACGTATAACCTGTAAAATACTTATAAACTTCTTGCAATTAGAAAAGAGATAAGATAGAATTAAAGTATAAAGTGTCAGTGCTTTAAAAGGAGGAAAGATTATGGAAATTACATCAGTCACTGTACGAAAAGTTGACAAAGAAGGCTCTCGTATGAGAGGAATTGCATCTGTCTTATTGGATGATAGTTTTGCAGTTCATGATATTCGAATTATTGAAGGAGAAAATGGTTTGTTTATAGCAATGCCAAGTAGAAAAACACCAACTGGTGGATATCGTGATATCGCTCATCCAATCAATCCTGAAGTAAGAGCAATGTTTCAAGATAAAATTCTAGAAGCTTACCAAAATACTTTGGATTCTGAAGAATAGATTTGAGAAGACTTAGTCTTCTTTTTTTGTTCTTTTTTTAACTAATTATTCATACCTTTAACTAAGAAGGTGAATAAATGGAAACTAAAGAATCAATTATAAGTAACTACAATCATAGTATCACTTTAACGGAGAGAAAGAATCTCTTAATAACAGGAGTTAAGAAGATAGAAAACTTTGATAAAGAAGAATTTTTAATAGAAACTACAATGGGGTTTCTAGTGGTGAAAGGTGATGGCTTGGAATTAATAAAACTAGATACTATATCAGGTAATGTTTCTATCAAAGGAATTGTAAATGGCTTTACGTATATTGATGATAATTCTAAAAAAGAAAAGGATGGAAGCAGTATCTTTCAAAGACTATTTAAATAATGAATTTAAAACTACAAATAATATCAATTTCTTTTTCCTTTTTTTATGGTATCTTTCTATCATTTCTAATTTCTCTTCAGTATAAGTTTTTATTTGAAAGTAAAAAAATCATTAGAATAATTGGTAACTTTATATTTTCATTAGATATGGCACTTATCTACTTTCTTCTTATGAAAAAAATTAATTATGGTGAGATTCACCCCTTATTTTATGTTCTTATTTTTCTAGGATATATATTTTCATATAGAAAAATACAAATATTTATGTCAAGAAGACTAAAAAGACCATAGTTAATTTGCAAAAAACTTAAAATAAGTCTATAATATTATCAGGAAAAGTGGGTGATATTATGGCTAAAAAAAAGAAGAAAAAGAAGATGGGACCATTTTTTCTATGTGTTTTTTCTCTTGCTATGATAATATTCACAACCTATACTGTTGGAAAGTACTGGGTTACTATCTATAGTAAATATAAAGAAAAGAAAGAATTAACTAAAGAACTTGCTAGTCTAAAAGATAAAGAAAGTGAATTAAAAGCTGATGTAGAAAAATTACAGGATAAAGACTATGTAGCAAGGTATGCAAGAGAAAAGTATTATTATTCAAAAGATGGAGAATATATTCTTAGAATACCTGAAGATAAATAGGTATTCTTTTGTTGAGGTGACTAACTATTAGAAGTCAATAGTAAAATTGGAATTTTTAATAGTTTGTTATAATTTGGAATTTATCCCAC